>JAAWCR010000062.1 GCA_022793355.1 Lawsonibacter sp.
GTCCATAATCTCCGCCGGGTGGCCGTTGCCTGCCGCCAGGTTGACCAGACGGCCCTCCCCGATGACATTGAGCACCTTCCCACCGGGCAGGGTGTAGCCCACGATGTTGTCCCGGCGCTCCTCCTGCTTCTCTGCCATGGCCGCCAGGGAGGCCACGTCCACCTCGCAGTCGAAGTGCCCCGCGTTGCACAGCAGGGCGTTGTGCTTCATGACAGCGAAATGGGCGGAGGTAACGACGTCCTTGCAACCGGTGACGGTGACAAACACGTCGCCGTATTTAGCGGCCTCCTCCATCTTCATCACCCGGAAGCCGTTCATGGTGGCGTCAAGGGCTTTGAAGGGATCCACTTCGGTGACAATCACATTGGCCCCCATGCCTTTGGCCCGCATGGCCACCCCCTTGCCGCACCAGCCGTAGCCGGCCACCACCACCGTTTTGCCCGCCACGATAAGGTTGGTGGTGTGCATGATGGCGTCCCAGGTGGACTGGCCGGTGCCATACTTGTTGTCGTAGTAGTGCTTGGCCTTGGCATCGTTCACCGCCATCATGGGGCAGGGCAGAATGCCCTCCCGCTCCCGAGCATAGAGGCGGTGGATACCGGTGGTGGTCTCCTCGCAGCCGCCGATGAGGCGGTCGCCGTACCGGGCGCACTTGCCCCCCAGGAGGTTGATCAGGTCGCCGCCGTCGTCCACAATCAGGTGTGGGCGGCACTTCAGGGTCTCCACCAGGAGGTTTTCATACTCCTCCATGTTCACGCCGTAGACACCGTAGGTATCCACGCCGGAGTCGGCCACGGCGGCAGCCACATCGTCCTGGGTGGACAGGGGGTTGCAGCCGGTGAGGTGGACCTCGGCTCCCCCTTCCCGGAGCACCAGGCCCAGGTTGGCGGTTTTGGCCTCCAGATGGACCGAGACGGCGATGGTCAGCCCCGCGAAGGGTTTTTCACGGCGAAAGCGCTCCTCAATGCCGCTGAGGGCGGGCATAAAATCCCGCACCCACTGAATTTTCTGGTGCCCCCCAGGGGCCAGAGACATGTCTTTTACAATACTCATGCTGTACATTCCTTTCGGATAGATTTGCCGGTAGGGATAGTTTAGCACAAATGATTTGTTTTTTCAACGGCATTCCATTGCGGAAACGGGGGAGGTATGCTAAAATGACAGTGCGGCATTTGGGCTCCCTAAAAAAATTTACAATTTATTAGAGATTTTTCCTTCGTCAAGGTCTAAAATAGCCTTGAAAGCGGGAAACTTTTCCAGTGAGGTGCGTGCCTATGTATCAAAACAATGTGAGCTGGCTGGACAAATTCTGCGCCAGGCACCCGAAATTCGGGATCCCCAACCTGATGCTCTACATCGCCATCGGGAATATCGCCATCTATCTGATTGACCTGTTCAGCCTGGGCGGGCTGCCCCTGGTCTCCATGCTCAGCTTTAACCGCTACGCCATCTTCCACGGGCAAATCTGGCGGCTGGTGAGCTTTGTTTTTATCTCGGAGAGCGGGGACCTGTTTATGCGGGGCTCGGGTGTGTTCTTCGTACTGATCTCCGCCTACTTCTACTGGTGGATCGGCAGTCTTCTGGAGCGAGAGTGGGGCACCACAAAATTCACCGTGTTTTATCTGGGCGGCGTGGTGCTGAACATCCTCTACGGCCTGTTTACGGGGTATGCCTCCATGGCCTACGTCAATCTGTCCATGTTCTTCGCCTTCGCTACCCTCTATCCCGAAATGGAGATTCTGCTGTTCATGATTCTCCCTGTTAAGGTGAAGTGGATCGGCTGGATCGACGCGGCGCTGTTCGCCTGGGGGGTACTGAGCAACCTCCTAATCGGCAACTGGATCGGCGCGCTGCTGCCCATGGTGGCGGTTTTGAACTACTTCATCTTCTTCTGGCCGGATTTCCGCTATCTTTTCGCCAAAACCAAACGCAGGACCTCCGCCCAGACCATCAACTTTAAAAAGGCGCAAAAGGAGCTGCGTGAGCGGCGCGGGTATCTGCACAAATGTTCCGTCTGCGGGGTTACAGACCAGGACGACCCCAATATGGAGTTCCGCTACTGCTCCAAGTGCTCCGGCTACTACTGCTACTGCGCCAACCACATCAACAACCACACCCACGTACTGTGACCTCCCCCTCCGAAAACAGGCCAATCTGCTTCGCCGCAGATTGGCCTGTTTTTCCGCAAAGCGTGCCAATTTCCCGGGGCAGGCAGTTGAGGCTTGCAAAAGCGGTAACACATGTATTATAATGGCGGTATGGAGTATGGAATGCCTGTCAGGGAGGCAGCCATGCGCTGCCAGACGCAAGGAGGGTGCAGGCAATGATAGAGATAATTGGATACCTGGGATCCGCCCTGGTCGTGGCGTCCATGCTGATGTCGTCCGTCGTCAAGCTACGGGTCATCAACACCATTGGCAGCGGAATTTTCGCGGCCTACGCCCTGATCATCCACTCCTACCCCACCGCGCTGATGAATGTCTGCCTGGTGGGCATCAACATTTATAACCTGGTCAAGCTGACGCAGAAGGAACAGAATTATGACCTGATCGACGCCGCACAAGGCGAGGGCCTTCTGCGTTATCTGCTGGATCACTACCGTGAGGATATTCAGGCGTATTTCCCAAGCTTCTCCGCCGGCAGCGCCGCAGACCGGGTTTACGTCGTCTGCTGCAGCGGGAATCCCGCGGGGGTACTGCTGGGAACCGACCGCGGCCAGGGGACCTTGCAGGTGCTGCTGGACTACTCCACCCCCACCTACCGCGACTGTTCCATCGGAACCTACTTATACTCCATGCTGCCCTCCAGGGGCATTCACACCTTGGTCTTTTCGGAACAGGAGTCTCCGGCTCACGCCTCCTATCTGCGCAAAATGGGCTTTCGGAAGGAGAACGGCGCTTACATCAAGAAGCTGGGCTGACACAAATAAACGGCACCGCACAAACATGCGGCGCCGTTTATTTGTGTCTTTTCAGCGACGCAAACTGGGCGGATACCCTAGAAAAATGCGGCTTTCCGCACCCAAATCCAAGCCGGATCCCGGCGCAGCAGGTCCGGTTTGAAGAGGAAAAGCAAAATAGGTGCGCTCTGAATTTAAAAACAAGTCGGAGCAAGCGATATCACGCTTGCTCCGACTTGGCGCAGAAGGGGGGATTCGAACCCCCGCACGGTTTTACCCGCCTACTCCCTTAGCAGGGGAGCCCCTTATAGCCACTTGGGTACTTCTGCATGGCTGCAAGTAAAATAAATCTTATACAACTTATTTCAGAGAGAAATGTGGCGGAGAGAGTGGGATTCGAACCCACGGCTCTTGCGAGTCACTGGTTTTCAAGACCAGCTCCTTAAACCACTCGGACATCTCTCCGGGCCGCTCTTAATCAAGAGGCGTTAGTCATGATACCATTTGTTCTTCCATTTGTCAAGGGGTTTCACCAAAAATA
>JAAWCR010000063.1 GCA_022793355.1 Lawsonibacter sp.
AAGAATACCTTAGGAGAAATCCAGGTCAAGCCGTAATAGATCATGGTGGGCACGACTCCGCCCAAAATCCAGGTGCCGATGACCATGCCGATGATCAGCATGATCAGGATGGCGGGGGCGGAAGCTTTAATCGTCGAGCTCATGCCCTCTTCCATCTCAGACCAGGTATACCCAGAGGTTATTCCCACCACAGCGGCCACACAGGCGGCGATGACCAGAGGCATATGCGCGGAGGTCCCCAGACCGATGATGCCGGTCAAAATGGCGGCAAAGGTAAAAACGAACACGATGACGGCCTTTCCGAAGCTTACAGGTGCTTTCTTGCTTGTAGCGTTTGATGATCCACTCATTTGTTCCCCTCCTAGTAAATTTATTTCGGGCTGCCTGCAGGTTGAAATTTTTTCTTCCATTCTGTACAGTTTTTGGCAATCGCGCAGTCCGGAAAAGCCGGGAAATGAAGGTATTCCAGATTTGCAAAACACCTGATTTCCCTCCGGCAACGCTGCATAGTTAAAGTGACAGGCGGCAACCAGCCAGACAAAGCCGAAGAAAAAATCATGCTTATGCCCTATTTGGACCAACTTTCGCAATCACCCAGCACAGTTTTACCCCCCCTGTTCCTCTCCTGAATTTTTCAGGAATTTTCGCTTTGTTTTTCCGCTTCGGCAGCGGGTTATTGTGTATTATGCCCCCCGCACATCAAAAGAACGTCAAAAATTTGACGCTCTCTAAATTTTTTGCTCCGCCGCTATCCGGATCGCCAGTTCTGTGGGCCAATCCCTTCTCCAGCAAAATTTTGCCCAATATTGGGCCGTTTCCGTTTGTTTTCGGGCCAAATGTCCCCCTCCAAAATTTTGACGCTGTTTTGATGAACTTCTTTCATAATAAACAAATCAGCGAGAGCGACATTTGAAAGTGAGGGTAATTATGGATCACACCTACACCTACATAGGCAGGGACGCCCCCGTCAACGACGCGGCGGCCAAGGCCACAGGGCAGCTTGCCTATGCCGCAGACCTCCATCTGCCAGGCATGCTCTACATGAAGCTGCTGCTCAGCCCAGTGGCCCACGGCCTGGTCCGTTCCCTGGACACCAGCGCCGCGCTGGCCCTGCCCGGAGTGGCCGCCGTACTAAGTTTTCAGAACACCCCAAGCGTCAAATACAACCGCGGCCGGGTCCGGGCCACCGACGAGGCCCCGGACCAGGAGACCCTGTTCACCGACCATGTGCGCTTTGTCGGCGACCGGATCGCCGCCGTGGTAGCCCAGACGCCGGAGATCGCCCAACAGGCCGTTTCCCTCCTCCGGGCAGACATTCAGCCCCTTCCCCCCGTCTTTAACCTCGCCCAGGCTTTGGAGGGCGCCCCCGTCCCCCTCCATGAGCGTGACGACATCATTCACCTGCCGGTGGTTAGCTATGGAGACTATGCCAGCGCCCAGGGGGAGGAATTCTGCCACCACACCGCTACTCAGCGCGTCAGCCACATCGCTATGGAGACCCACTGCGCGGTGGCCGACTACACCCCCGCAACCGGACGCATGACCGTGTGGACCGCCACCCAATCCGTCTTTGGGGTCCGTTCCGCCATCTCTACCATTTTGGATCTGCCCATGAGCCGCATTCGGGTCATCAAAACCCCCATGGGCGGATCGTTCGGCTGCAAGCAGGAGATGATTTTAGAGCCGCTGGCAGCCTGCGCCGCCAAGATGACCGGCCGGCCGGTCATGCTCCACTTCAGCCGCTCCGAGGTGATGCTATGTACTATGCTCAAGCACCCTCTGGAAAGTGATATCAAGGTCAAATTTTCCCCCCAGCGGACGATTACAGGGCTGCAGCTGCACTGCCGGCTGGACGCGGGCGCCTACCAGACTGTCTCCCCGGATTACGCCGGCTCCATCTCCAAAAAGCTGAGCTGGGTGTACAACATCCCCCACATGGAGTATTATGGCACCACCGTATGTACCAATACCCCCACCACCGGCAGCTACCGGGGCTGGGGCGGTCCGGAGGCCGCCATCATCATGGAAAACATGATGAACGCTGCCGCCCGTCACTTCAGCATGGACCCCATCGAGCTGCGACTGCGCAATATCCTGCCCCCCTACGCCATCAGCCGTATCAACAACTTCTCCCTGGGCAATCTGCCCCTGGAGGACGCCCTGCTTCTGGGCCGGGAACGCTTCGCCTGGGAGGAACGCAAGGCCCGCCTGGCTGTTCAGGACCGCTCGGGACGGTATGCGCGAGGAATCGGCATGGCCCTGTCCACCCACACCTCGGGCTACTTTCCCCGGAAGGGAGACTGGGGCACAGTGGTGGTCAAGATGGAGGAAGATGGCTCGGTATGCGTCAACTGCAACGTACACGATCATGGCTGCGGCGAGGTGGCCGTATTCAAGGCTATTGTGGGCGAGGTGCTGTCCATCTCCCCGGAACTGGTGGACCTGCCCGAAGGGGACACCGCCTACAATGCCCTGGACAACGGCTGCTACACCAGCCGCTCCATCTATGTACTCGGCCGGGCCATTCTGGACGCCTCCAAGAAACTGCTGGAGCAGCTGCGGCGCAACGCCGGGGAACTGCTGGGCTGTCTCCCTGAGCAGTTGTCCCACAAAGACGGGCGCTTCTTCGTCACCAAACAGCCCCAGCGCGGCTGCACCTACAGTCAAGTGGCCTATTACGTGGCTGACAAAGGCACCGAGGCCCTCTTTGTCGCCCACACCCACATCCCCGTTTCCAATCCCGGCCCCGTCGCCGCCCACTTTGCCGAGGTGGAGGTGGACACCTACACAGGACTTTGCCAGGTAATAGACTACCTGGCAGTGCATGACGTCGGCAAGGCCCTCAACCCCGCCCTGTGCCGCGGACAGGTGGGCAGCGCCTTGCAGCAGGGCATGGGGCTTGTGTTCTGCGAGGAGCTAAAGCTGGATCCCAAAACCGGTCGGGCGCTGAACGCGGATTTGCAGCGCTACCACGTGGCTCGGGCCTACGATCTGCCCAACCTGGACGTGCTGTTCCTTGAAAAGCCCGATGAGGAGGGTCCCTTCGGCGCAAAATCTGTGGGCGAGTCCTGCTATGTCCCGGTGGCCCCCGCTCTCATCGCAGCAGTCAATGACGCGCTGGACCTGGAGCTGTCCACCCTGCCCCTGGACCCCGCACACATCCTGTCAGCCTTGGACGACAAACAGGCCCAGTGAGAGAAAGGAAGGGATACCAAACTATGATAGTTCATTTTATTCTGAACAACCAGCCGGTCAGCCGTGACCTACCCCCGGATCGCCGGCTGATCGATGTGCTTCGGGAGGACTTTCTGCTTACCGGCGCCAAAGAGAGCTGTGGAGAGGGGGAGTGTGGCGCCTGCACCATCCTGCTGGACGGCCGGGCGGTCCACGCCTGTCTGGTGCTGGCTGGGCAGCTGGAGGGGCATGAGGTGCTGACCATCGAGGGTCTGGCCCAAAACGATGAGCTGGACATCATTCAAAACGCTTTTGTCGAACATGTGGCTATCCAGTGCGGCTTCTGCACCCCGGGCATGATCATGAGCACCAAGGGCCTGCTTCTCCAAAACCCGTCCCCCACGGATGAGGAGATTCGCGTCGCCTTGTCGGGCAACATCTGCCGCTGTTCCGGATATGTACAGATTATAGCCGCCGTCCGGGACGCGGCCAAAAAGCTTCGGGAGGTGGCGCGGGCATGAACTTCCTCCAACCCACCACCCTGGCCGATTTGGCCCAGTGTCTGGCTCAGAAGCCGGAGGAGGGTGGCTTTCTGCTGGCCGGCTGCACCGACTTTTTGGCCCAGCGCAACGGCAAACCCTGGGACGCCCGGATGCTCATCAGTCTGGTGAACCTGCCTCAGCTGCGCCTGATCCAGCTTCAAGACGGATTTCTTTCCATCGGCGCCGCCTGCACCCACGCCCAGACCCAGGCAGACCCCCTGATACGCACCCACTTTCCCGCTCTGGCCGCCGCTTGCGGCAACGTAGGTTCCCAGCAGGTACGCAACCGGGGCACTGTGGGGGGCAACATCGCCAACGCCTCCCCCGCTGGCGATATCTACCCGGTCTTTCTGGTGCTGGGAGCCCGGGCCGTGGTACTGAACAGCGCAGGTACGAAGCGTATCCTGCCCATGGACGAGCTGGTTCTGGTGAGCGGAAAAACCTCTCTGGCCCAGAACGAGGCGATTGTCTCCTTCCAGCTCCCGCTGCCCGGGACGGGCTGCCTCAACGCCTTTGTCAAGCTGGGAGAGCAGGCCAGGATCACCATCGCCAAAATAAATTTGGCCGCCAGTCTGGAGTTGGAAAATGGCCTCGTTCGGGACGCCCGGCTCACCTTGGGTGCCGTGGCCCAACGGGCCTTCTTCTCCCAGGCCTGCCGCGTTTTGGTGGGACAGCCCCTGTCCCGGGAGCTTCTGCCCTCCCTGTACCAGGCACTGTCTCAGGAGATTCAGGGCTCCATTCCTAACCGCGCCTCCATGCCCTATAAACGTCGGGCAGTGAAGGGTCTGGCCGACGATCTGTTGACTGAGCTGATCCGACAAGCGCGCATACCCGTATAACAAGAATACCTCCAGGGTCATAAAATAAATTTTTTGAGGAGAGGAGGCGCCCACAGGGCCGCCTCCTCTCCTCAAAGGGGCATAGATATGCAGATATTGCTTCTGCTCCCCCGCAAGCACACCGGCATAGATCCGATGATAGCCCAGAGGAATATGTCCAGTATTCCTGCGTCAAATTGGCTTCGTCTGGCGAAAAAATTTCTCGCCACCGGGCACATTTCCATTTTTCAAACAGCGCCTAATCAAATCACACTACTTTGCTGAAGGATATTACTTTGCAAAAAAATAAAAAAAACGGGAAATACCTCTTGCATTTCAAAAGAGATTGTGCTATACTGGCAAAGCTGTTAGGGAGAACGCTTCTTTATGTCATGCGGGTGTAGCTCAGTTGGATAGAGTGACTGGCTACGAACCAGTAGGTCGGGGGTTCGAATCCCTTCACCCGTACCAGAAAAAGAGGTCAAAAAAGATTT
Source organism: Lawsonibacter sp. (assembly GCA_022793355.1). Lineage (GTDB taxonomy): Bacteria > Bacillota > Clostridia > Oscillospirales > Oscillospiraceae > Lawsonibacter. Next base: position 5,029 of record JAAWCR010000063.1, read on the forward strand.
TTGGTGAAAAAACCGAGAGATTTCAAGACCTCAGAGGCCCTTGGATAACGAAAATCCAAGGGCCTCAAAATTTAGATTTTTCCCCACTTCCTATTCACTCAGGCAGGACTTAAAC
>JAAWCR010000227.1 GCA_022793355.1 Lawsonibacter sp.
AGAAAGGCCGGGCCCAGGGCCAGGCCCACAATAATCCGTGTCGCCAATTCACACACCTCCAAACCGGCGGTCCCGGCTCTGATAGGCCGCGATGGCCCGGTGAAGCTCCTCCTTGGAGAAGTCGGGCCACAGCACATCGGTAATATAAAACTCCGAATAGGCCGCCTGCCACAGCAAAAAGTTGGACAGCCGCAGCTCTCCGCTGGTGCGGATAATCAGGTCCGGGTCCGGAACTCCTTCGGAGTAGAGATACCTTCCAAACTGGTCCGCCGTCAGATGGTTGGGGTCGGCCCTGCCCTCCGCACAGTCCAGCGCAAAGGCCTGAGCCGCCCGGACAATTTCGTCCCGGCCCCCGTAGTTCAGGCAGATGTTCACCTGACAGCCCTCGTAGTGCCGAGAGATCTCCCGGGTGCGCTCACACAGCTCCCGCAGCTCCGGGGTCAGCTGAGACAGATCTCCGAAAAATTCCATCTTTACCCGGTCCCGCTCCATCTGGCCGATGGCCTCCAGCAGATACTTTTTCAAAAGCCCCATGATGGCGGACACCTCCTCCTCTGGGCGCTTCCAGTTCTCAGAGGAAAATGCGTAGACGGTGAGGTAGTCCAGCCCAATATCCTTACAGTAGGTGGCGATGGTACGAAAGGTCTCCGCTCCAGCGGCGTGGCCCGCCGTCCGGGGCAGGCCGCGCTTTTTGGCCCAGCGGCCGTTGCCGTCCATGATAATGGCGATGTGCCGGGGCAGGCGGGAAAAATCCACCTGGGTCCGGACCGGTTCCGGTTTCTTCGTGAAGAAGGCCATGGCGGTCTCTCCTTTGTGTTTGTCTATTGAGAAACGGGCCGCCGAGGGCGGCGGCCCCTACAGATATTATCTCCCGTAGGGGCCGGCGCCTTCGCCGGCCCGCCATTTCGTGGGTAGGGAAATCAGACTGCCATAAGCTCCTTTTCCTTCTTGGCCGTCAGGTTGTCGATGTCCTTGCACCGCTTGTCGGTCATTTCCTGAAGCTCCTTTTCCAGCTTCTTCTGGTCGTCCTCGGTGAGCTCGGACTTCTTGGTCTTTTTCTTGATGTCGTCCATAGCGTCCCGGCGGATATTGCGCAGGGCGACCTTGCCCTCCTCGCCGTACTTGCGCACCTGCTTGGTCAGCTCCTTGCGCCGCTCCTCGGTGAGCTGGGGAAAGGACAAGCGGATTACCCGGCCGTCGTTCTGGGGATTGATCCCAAGGTCAGAGGTCTGAATGGCCTTTTCAATGGCCTTCAGCAGCGACATATCGTAGGGCTGGATGGTCAGGGTCCGGGGGTCTGGGGATCCTATGTTAGCCACCTGATTCAGGGGAGTGGGCGTGCCATAATACTCCACGGTGATGCGGTCCAGCACGCCAGCATTGGCCCGGCCCGCCCGGACGGCGGCAAAGTTGGATTTGACCACCTCGATGGTCTTCAGCATTCTCTCGTCATAGCTTGCGATCTCAGGGCTCATGGTCATTACTTCCTTTCCTCACAGTCTTTTATTCGCTTTTTTGCGGAAACGGCCTGCGGCCGCTCGGGGATATCCGCAGGGGTGCGGGCGGCCAAAGCCGTTCTGCCAGGGCATTATTCCACGATGGTTCCGACTTCCTCTCCCATCACCGCCCGGATGATGTTCTCCGGGTCCTTGAGAGCAAAGAGGAGGACGGGAATCTTGTTGTCCATGGATAGAGAGGTAGCGGTGGTGTCCATCACCGCCAGATGCTGGGCCAGCACCTCGTCGTAGGAGATTTTGCTGTATTTCTTCGCGCTGGGGTCCTTCTTAGGGTCGGCAGAGTAGACGCCGTCGATATTTTTGGCCAGTAGAATCACGTCGGCGTTGATCTCCGCAGCCCGGAGGACAGCGGCAGTGTCGGTGGAGAAGAAGGGATTGCCAGTGCCGCAGCCAAAGATGACCACGCGCCCCTTCTGAAGATGGCGGATAGCCTTGGAGCGGATATAGGGCTCCGCCACAGCCTGCATGCCGATGGCGGTCTGCACCCGGACCTCCACCCCCTTCTGCTCCAGCACGTCGGCCACGGCCAGGGCGTTGATGGCCGTCGCGAGCATGCCCATATGGTCGGCCCGAACCCGCTCCATGGCGTCCCCGCCGTCCTTGAGCCCCCGCCAGAAGTTGCCGCCGCCTACTACGACACCCACTTCCACGTTCATCTCTACACAGCGCTTAATCACATCGCATACCTGGCCAATCACCTGAAAGTCCAGGCCGCGTGAAGCCGCGCCCGCCAGGGCCTCGCCGCTGATTTTCAAAAGTACCCGCTTAAACTTGGGTTGCTCCATTTGAACCCCTCCTGTTTTTTTCTCACCCTATTTTAATATATTTTTTACCGTTTGCCTAGTGGGTTAGCCAAACTTTTTCAAATTGTCCACAATTTGCTCAGAGGCATAAATTAGGGGTTGCATTTTCCCCTGGTCCGTCGTATAATGTGGGCAGACAACTGGATACGATGTCTTCAGGGCGGGGTGAGATTCCCCACTGGCGGTACAGTCCGCGACCGGACACGGCAACGTGTCCGCTGACCCGGTGAAACTCCGGGACCAACGGTGACGAAAATTCCGGTTTGCTCAGCGCCGCAGGCGTTTATAGCATACCAGAACTTTCCTAGTCCGGATGGAAGAAGATGTGTATAAAACAACACGCGCCGCTTCGGCGTGCGTCAGCGCACCTCCTTGTTTGTTTTGACACCTGGAAGACATGGTCTTTCAGCGGTCAAATTCAAAAAAGGAGTGTTTTTTTATGTCTGCACCCACTGTAACCACCTCCAAGCGCAAAAGTTCTGTCTCTGCCCGGGCTCTTACTGTCACCGCCATGCTCTCAGCGGTGGCCTGTGTGCTCAACATGTTCGATTTCCCCATCCCGTTTTTAATTCCAACATTTGTAAAGATGGACATCTCCGACCTGCCCGAGCTGCTGGCCGCCTTCTCCCTGGGCCCCTGGTACGGCGTGGCTGTCACTTTCCTGAAAAATCTGCTCAAGGTAATTATCAAAGGCACCTCCACCGTTTACGCTGGGGAATTGTGCAATTTTATCCTGGGCGCCGCTTTTTCCTTCACCGCTGGCATGATTTATCACTATAAGAAGTCCCGGAAAGGCGCCCTCCTCGGCGCGCTGGCCGGTGCGGTGATGATGGCCCTTCTCTCCATCCCCTGTAATTACTACATCTCTTACCCTGTCTACACCAAGTTCATGGCAATCGATAAAATCATCGCCATGTATCAGACCATTCGCCCTGGTGTCAACGGCCTGCTGGAGTGCCTGATTATCTTCAATGCTCCCTTCACCCTGCTTAAGGGCCTGCTGACCACCGCCCTGTGCTTCCTGGTCTACAAACCCCTCTCCCCCATTCTTCACGGCGCCAATAAGTAAGGAGAGCTCAGGAACAAGAATCATCTTGAATGGATTATTTGTCTTACCCACTACCAATAGAACTACTTTTGGAATTGTTGATGCACAGAGCGTACAGAATGCGGATACAGCGGAGGAACAGGGTTACGACGCAGGAAAAAAGTATGCTGCAGATTTTAATGCAAAGCTGCTGGCATGGGCTGACGAGGATTTTAGCCGAATGGAACGCATTGACGCTGATAAGCGAAAACAGCATTGGAAAAATACTGATCAGACGGTTTCAAAACAGTGAAAAAACACCGTCGTCTTCGTCCTTTGTCCGGCAGCACCAGAAGCTGTTGCCTGCGGCGCTGGAAACGCTGTTTCACCGCTTCACGGCCCTGCTGCGCCCGAAAAAAACTTTTGCGGCCACCGCCTGCTGGCGGTGGCCGACTCGTCGCTGAAATCCGTCTCCTGCCCGAAGGACCCGGCCTCTTACCGCCCCGGCACATCCAGTCAGCACGGCCGCAACCTCTGGCACATGAATGCACTCTTTGATCTGGAAAACGGCATTTATACCGACCTGATCGTGCAGAAGGAACACGAAAAGAACGAGTGCAGAGCCCTGTGCCAGATGGTGGACCGCTCCCGCATTTCCGGGAAGGTGATCCTGCTGGCTGACCAGAATTACGAATTCTGCAACAATCCGGCCCACCTGGAGAAGCGGAACGGGAATTACTGATCCGTATTCGGGACAAGGCTTGGGGCATCGAGACTTCCTTCCGCAGCCTGAAATACGCCGTGGGCCTCATCCATCTTTACGCAAAGAAACCGGACCTTGTCCCTCAGGAGGTTTTCGCCAGTTTCCTCATCTTTAATTTCTCACAGGCCGCCGCCTGGACTATCGATGCGTCTCAGGGCACAGCCAAATGCAAGCGTCATGTCAATTTCTGATGCTGTCTTTGCCTGCTCTGCTTTCCTGCGCCGCTCCACCACCGATCCTCTCCCGCTCCTTCGGCAAAGACGGCTCCTGCTTCGCCCTGGACGCGCCGTCCCAAGTCCAAAAATCACAGGTAACCGCGTTTCCGCCTGCTATGCCTCCGCTCACTGACCTTTTCTATATCCTTTTTCAGAGGGACATCAAACTTGCCGATACACTTCAGGTAGATGTCAAGTTCTTGGGTGCGATCATCCAGATTCAAACAACATCCTTGCCATCGAAGCACTTTTTACCTATCTTTCTGTTTTTTGCCAGAGATTCATAAATGCTCGCTTGTTTTCGATTGGACTGGTGGTAGGACGGCCTAGATCCGTTCGTGCACCGATCGAACAGGCTACTTCTACAAAACTCAAGGCCCCACGCTTTTTTGCCTCTCGAAGCCCCTGCTCCAAATTTTCTTGCGTCTCTGCACGAACGGCATACGGGTAACCACAAGCTTGAGCTATTGCGACCAAGTCTATCTGTCCGGCTACTGTCGGCATTCCACCCACCGACTCATGAGCACCATTATTGAGAACAATATGGATCAAGTTCTTCGGCCGACTGGCTCCAATTACCGCCATCGCTCCCATGTGCATCAGGACTGCCCCGTCGCCATCGATACACCATACCCTTTGATCTGGTCTTTGGAGTGCCAGTCCCAATGCAATAGATGAGCTGTGTCCCATAGAACCAACTGTCAAAAAATCATGTTGGTGGCCCTGCCCACCCTGTTCTCTGATCTCAAACAACTCCCGGCTAGCCTTTCCAGTCGTGGATATGATAGGGTCATCCCCGGCGGCACGGATGACAAACCGGATAGCCTCCTCACGGCGCATCGTGTGTCCATTCTGATATTGGATCTTTTTGTCATAGGTAAGCGCACCCTTGCGAATAACAAAGGCAACACTCTTCCCCGTATCCAACAGGGGACGGAATGTCTCCATCGCTCTGTTGAGCTCCACCGCAGAAGTCTCTGTACTGACAACAGTATGTTTGATCCCCATATCCTCCAGCAGCTTGAGCGTCACAGCCCCTTGATAGATATGTTGAGGTTCATCATGGACACCTGGTTCTCCCCGCCATCCTATGATAAGCACCACAGGTATAGCGTAGACCTGGTCATTAAGCAAAGATGCCATCGGATTGATGATATTTCCTTCACCGCTGTTTTGCATATAGACCACCGGGATCTTCCCGGTTGCCAAATGATACCCCACCGCCATAGCCACGGCGTTCCCTTCATTTGCCGCAATGACATGCCTCTTCGGGTCGGTCCCATAGGCGTCAATCAAAAGATCACACAGCGCTTTCAACTGTGAGTCAGGCACGCCAGTGTAAAACTCGGCACCGATGATGTCTAGCAGTTCTTCAGCCTTCAATGTTCATCCTCTTTCCACTAAGATCTGTCGATACAAGCCCTCGATATCCTTTACCGTCAAAGATATCGGAAAGTTCTTGAGCCGAACTGGGTCGACACCGGCAGCTAATGCGGGCAGTTCCTTTCGCGAGCAAACTGGAGCTTCTAAATCGAGCCCGTCCAAAATAGACTGGAACTGTCCAGGTCCATCTTCAGCGCTTTGACCTCCCATAGCTTTTGCTATCGCACTTAGAACAGTTTCCAGATAACCGAGCCCGCGAGCGTCTATGCACTGGTCCATATGGTCCAGCATATAGGGCCACAGCTTAGCCACACACAAAGCGGCGGCATGTCCATGAGCTATCCCATATCTCTTTGTGAGCTGATAGCTCATGGCGTGTCCCGCTGTGGTCTGGGCCAAGTTAATAGCTTGCCCCGCTCGGTGTGCCGCTCGCAGCATCCCAGCATTCCCAGCTGGACGGTTTTGCAGATATGCTTCCCAATTATCCATAATCGATCGAATCGCTTCCTTGGAATGCAGCATGCTCTCATGAGTAGAATTGCCAGACCAAAAGGATTCGATCCCATGGCACAGCGCATCCAGCATGGTGACTTTTCGCTGATAGTTCGGAAGCGAATCCAGCGTTGAGGAATCCAGCAGAACGGCATCCGGAATACCGCAGTCTACAGACTTCTTAACACCCTGGCAGTAGACCACCGCAAAATGGGTCGCTTCGCTGCCAGAGCCGGCTGTGGTGGGAACCGCAAGAAGATGTTCGATACCTGTATCATGCCTGATACACTTCGCTACATCTATGGCGCTGCCACCTCCAGCCGCAATAATGGAATCGCAGTCCTCACGGTGAGCAGCCTCGCCCCCCCGCACCACCGAGCTGTGGTCTGGATTGGGATGAAAATCAGAAAAGTGGATCAACTTGACCTCATTTTTGTCTGTATAGTCTTTCAGGTACTGATAAGTTTTCGTTTTTAAAAAGGACTGGCCGCACACCAGCAATATTTTATGGCCCATTTTCTGGTGAATATACAGAGCCAGCTTTATGTAGTCATTCTCCGGTGTCAATATGATCTGACTCATCTCTCAAACTTCCTCCGGAATCAAAGTGATGATGTCCTTGATGGGCATACATATCCCATCACATTCCAAGGCGCGGTGGTGTTCTAGTATGGTCTTGGCCGCATCCTGCATTGCGGGGAAACCAGCACGGGTAAGCTGATTGGCGTAGATCACCACATTCACCCCTCTGGCTTTGAATTCTTCCTCTGTCACTCCATTAAAGGATGTGGGGACTACTACCAACGGCGTGACCGTATCCTCTGCTCGAAAGCGCTCCACAAAGGCAAATATCTCCGTTGGGTCTTTTTTTCGGCTGTGAATCATAATGGCGTCAGCCCCGGCTTTCACATAGGCAAATGCTCTTATCAAAGCGTCCTCCAAGCCCTGCGCCAGGATCAGACTCTCCACTCTGGCGCAGATCATAAAGTCCTTTGTCTTCTGTACCCGTTTCCCTGCTGTGATCTTGGCGGAAAAGTTCTCAATCGTATCTTGGACCTGCTCCACCTCATTACCAAATAGAGAGTTCTTTTTCAGCCCCACCTTGTCCTCAATGATGACCATAGATACTCCCATCCGCTCTAAAGAACGGACGGTATAGACGAAATGTTCTGTCAGTCCACCTGTGTCCCCATCAAAGATGATTGGTTTCGTGGTAACCTCCATGATGTCATCAATAGTACGAAAGCGGGATGTCATGTCTACCAGCTCAATATCCGGTTTGCCTTTAGCGGTGGAATCACACAGCGAACTGACCCACATCGCATCGAACTGCCGGGCCTCTCCGTTGTGATAGACTACCGTGTCCTCCACGATCAGCCCAGTGATACCACTGTGAGCCTCCATAGCTGAGATCGTGCCCTTCATCTCAATGGCTCTGCGCAGCCGGGCCCGACGGATATCGGGCAGGGACAGGTCGGACCGCGCCCGTGACTCCAGAATCTGATACTTCTCATCTCGAGCGTAGGGGAACTCCACCAGCCGTCCCCCATAAGAGGCAAGTACAGAGACCACCTCGTCCCGGATGGGCTTTTGGAAACCACTGGCCCAGTCATCACCGTGGACCACAAGATCCGGTCTCAAACCCTCCAAATTTTCCCGATAGCTCAGGGTGCGCTGTTCTACTACCTTGAAAACACCAGCAATGCTCTCCAACATCGCTTTCCGCTCCCCATAGGGAAGCAGCGGAAACCGCTTATAGCTGACCACTGCCTCGTCTGAGAGCACACCTATGATCAGCTTACCTAACCGTCTCGCCTTTTTTATGATCGCAATATGCCCACTGTGTAAAATATCAGTGGAAAAACACATATAGACCGTCCGATTCTCCACTTTCTGCCACTGGACAGAGACGACCGCCAAATCTGTTGGGTCATCCACTTCACTACACAGCATATCCTGTACATCCAAGGGCACGATACGACATGCACCGTCCAACTCATTCAGTGCCTTCTCCGCATAACATTTTGTATCGCCTTCTTCACAGAAAGACACTATTTTATCCAGCCAAAGTCGCCAGTCCTGCCGGCGAAGATAATACAGCGGCTGAGCCGCAGCAGCGTTCTGGAAGAACTCTATTCCCACTCTGACGATCTTCCCATCTTGAATCACTGCCTTGAAATCCTTCTCCGGCAATGGCCGGACTGTGCTGACGGCCATACAGCTGGACTTTGACGCTAGGAGCATATCCAATACAGTATTCTCAAATACCAGATCCCCGTGAATCAGTAAGATGTCATCATCCAAGTACTCCCGGGCCAGATAAATGGAATAGATGTAATTGGTCTTTTGAAAGTCTGGGTTGTGGACAAAGGTCATCTCAATTGGAAGTCCTAAACTACGGCAATAGTCTATCAAGATCTCTTCGAAAGGGCCTGTGGTGATAACCACCTGGGTGATTCCCACTTCAGAAAGCATCTGTAGCTGGCAACTAAGAATCGTCTCTCGGACAGAGATCTTTGTCATACATTTAGGACACTTTGCAGATAACACACCCATTCGGCTCCCGCAGCCAGAATTCAAAATCAATGCCTTCATAGATATCACACCCTTAGTACACGCAAATTGCTTTTATGATTTATTTTTGTATCTGTTTATTCTAAACAAACTCTCTCGTTCCCGAAAATTCAAACAAGCTGACTCTCTTGACAGCAATCAAGCGATAGCAATGATTTATATAGTAGTTCGTTTTCATCTTGATCTTTTACTGCTAAACGAATAAACTCCTTCCCCTCAAATCCTTCCTTTTCAGACAAATCTTTAATCAATAAATCCTGATGCACAAGCAGTTGAGTGGCTAATTGTTTCGCACTGTAGGGCTTCAGGACCTGGCACATAATAAAATTAGCTTGAGACGGATATGCCTTTATAAAGCTTATTTTATCTAAATTTTCCTTTAATTGGTTCCTTTGAGCAACTACTTTATTGCAAGCCGTGGCATAATCATTTTGATATAAGGAATAGATTTGCAAAAAATATTCTGCAAAAGAATTTATATTCCAAATCGACATTTGCTCTTTTAACTGTTCCATCACCTTGAAGTCAGATGTTGCAAGTATACCAAGGCGCAATCCAGGAACACCATAAGATTTGCTAATACTTTTTATAATTATCAAATTGGGATATCTCTCTAAAAAGTCATCCGCTAAAAGTGTATATCGAAGCTCCTGCTGCGCAAAATCAATAAAGGATTCATCCAGAATACAGCGTACCCCTTGCGCCAAAAAATGATCCAGAATCCGAATAATTTCTACTTGTGTCCAAAAATTTCCGCTCGGATTATCTGGATTTATAATGACTACAATATCAGCGCCTTGTGTAGCCTGTATAAAATAATCCAAATCCAAGCAAAAGTCCTTTTTTAATGCCGGAATCTTTATAATTTCGCAATTTTTAAAGCATCGGACATATTCATTAAAAGATGGCATCGCAATGGCAAGCTTTCCCCGCAGAATTTGTCCCAAACCATGAATGAGTTCTGCCGCACCGTTTCCAACTAAAAGGTAATCGTCATCTACTCCAAACAATTTACTGGCAACAAGTTTCTGAACCTTCATACCAGAAGGATATTGCGTTAAAAGTGGCTCATAAAAATATTTCATATGTTCCAGCATTTTTGTGGGCGGAAAATAGGGATTGACTAAGTAACAAAAATCAGTTACACCTGGAAAACGCCAATATCCTCCATAACGACGCTCATATTGGGCCAATTTATCCTCCTCTTCGGAAAATATTGTATTGGCAATATCCAAATCCTGGATGTCATCTATTTCATACCACGGCAGTCCATTCAGGATAAATGCTTTCAGATTTGCATTCGAAAGATGAGCTAAGGCTTTTAAAACTAACTCATAATATTGATTTTTTCCATAAGCGGAAATATACGCTTTCAAGAACGGAATATATTGATTACAGGAAAACTGTTTGCTGAACTTATAAATATTTACTGTCTTATAATAGTTTTCAGCGTTTTGAAACAAGAAATCTTTCTTCTCAATAAATTCTTGAATTGTCCCATCTGGAGAGAGAACTGTCACTGTACCATCCATCCATTGTTCGTATTTTGCAACAGCAACTAAGTTACGCTCTGGCGAATTAACCATCTGGGACAATAATTTTGAATCAAAAACTAAATCGGATTCAAGAAGAATCGTATCATCCTGCGCTAACTGCTCTCGAGCCAAGTATAAAGAATAAATATTATTCGTGGTTGCATAATCATTGTTATATACAAATTCAAATTTAATATGTGTTTCTGGAATATTTTCCTTGATATATTGAATCAGTTTTTCATGTTCCCAGCCAACCACGATAATAAGTTTTCGGATATCTGCAAGTTGGAGTGCTTCCACGACCCTTTCCAACAAGGTACGGCCTCCAACCTTGATCATACACTTTGTACATTTTTCGGTGTACTTTCCAAGTCGCCGCCCCATGCCCGCAGCTAACATTAAAGCCTGCACACAACTTCCTCCATTCTTTTTAATGGCCCCTCAAATCCTAAAAATTCTTGTGTTCCATAGGGTTCAAGAACTGATAAATTAAGCCTCTTTTCCTGCGACTGCAGCCGTTGTGTTTCCATTTCTAAGTCAACTTCAACAAAAAGCTTGGTTCCACCTACTTTTTGTTATCAAGTGCTTGTATTTTATTTGAGCTTACCAACTCGAACGCTTCGTCCCAACACGTTGTTCGATTTTCTCTAAAAGACTCTCTCAACAGGAAATACTCTTGAATTCCCATTTTTATTAACTGCATTTCAATCGCTTGCGCATTGAAAGGTTCAGTTGTAATTACAATTTTATACTTACTATATATTTCCAATAGATGCTGAGCTGAAATGACCTCCTTTCCACGCACTCTCTTTCCCACCTTTGCAGGATCATTATCCACAAAGCAAAAAACATTTTCTGCTCCAAAATACTCCAACGCTTCTTTTCCAATCATTCCACAGCCAAAAAGAATATATGTATTCGCTCTGATTTCCGGATGCAAATACCGAATTGCGCGAACCTGCATTGTCTCGTAAAGCTCCACTCCGCAAAAGTCTTGCGATTCTTCCCGTCTGAGCGCAATATAGTGCTCACCAATAATCTTCACATTCCTCTGTCTGTGATGCTGGATATATCGATTCAAGTCAGACAGAAAATATTCAGAATATTCTCCATTTTCTGTTAAATAGACAAGCCATTTCCCTCGACTGAACGTTCGGATGCTGGCTTCATCCAGCGTATTTATTAAACAAACTTTGTAATTATCTTTAAATTGTTCCGATATTTTCGAATGAGGCAGAAAGACTTCGTAGTAAGGTCCACTCATATCTAAAATTGACTTAATCGTTTGTTCCTGTATATGTTCCATCTGTAAAATCAGCGAAAATTCTTTTGCAATTTCAGCCTTTTCAAAACCAAGCCCAGGGAGATAATGAAAATCTTGTGCAGCAGAAAATTTTCGTTTTATCATTTCATGATACTTATTTCTTTCATCCGGATACTGATATTTCAAATTTATTTGAAAATCCCCGGCGTCTTCTAAATCAATCAACCATTCACACTGTGGATAATTTCCACAAAAAGTATATTTCCACTTTCCATCCCGCAAATAGCAGAAATTTGAATTCAGTTGTTCCTCAAAGCTGGGTGGGACCTCCGATAGCCCGCTTTCCCTAAAACATACGGCAGGTCTATATTCTCCTCCGTAGATGTAATCATACCGATCCTCTCCTTGCCCCGGCATAAATTTTCCTAACGCCATATGAAGAATTGTAGGCGCTTCGTCTAAAGCAGAGATAGGTTTCATTAAAATTTGGGCTGGAATATCTTTTCCAATAAGGCAGAAAAATGCTTTCACAGATTCTTCATGATGATGCCCCTTATTTTCACCTACGTCATGTATGTAATCCCGATTCAGCAACACCCCATGGTCAGACGCAATAATGACAAGATCATCTTCGGAAATTGAATATTCATAATACAATTTTTCAAATTCTTTAGCCGTTATTTCTATATTTTTTGCATAATTCTCACTGCTCCAAAAGGTTCCTGATTCTCCATTCAACTCATGCAGCAGCAAGCTATGATGATACACAAATTTGTTCGTATGGCATACATTTACATCTTCAATAAATCGGTCACGTCGTTCTGTTTTCGTTAAGTCTGTATGCTTAAGAATATTACCAATATGATATCCGCTTCCCTCCCAACGTTTAAATCCGGTCATGGGGCAGGCTCTTTCCAAGTCCGCATCACCATATCGAAATGTCTCATATCCCGCCAGCTGGAAATAGTCAGAAATAGTGAATATTTCCTGTCTAAAGTTCCGGAGTGCAGATTTTTCATACCCTACAGCACCATTATAGGAGGGCAGCAAAGAGGTAAAAATTGAATGCATCGAGGTATGCGTGCCGGCGCCTGCTGTTACAACGTTAGTAAACACCGTTCCCCTTAATAGGCACCTGTCAATAAAGTTACATTGTTTGGCATCATCATTAAGATGTAAAAAATCCGGACGAAGACCGTCTATTAAAAACCAGAAAATATTCTTATACTTTGCTCTATCAGATATAATATCTTTACTCAACAAATGTCACTCCTCAAGCTTATTTGTAAACAGTTATGAGTAAAACTCAAACAATCAATGAATATAAAAGTTTCTGGCCATGTCTAGAACCAGATATTACCTTAATGATATAAAAAGTGAATCCGTTTTGGGGAAATTTACTTGGGAGAAAACTAAACCAAAACGTAGCTGGCCGTAATCTATTGACAAGAAACCACACGGCATTGGCCCCCTGGCCAAACGTTCATCATCATGAAATGTGTGGGGGACTCAAATTACGAATCTGTAAAATCATCTGAACAGAAATCACCTCATCACCACAAATCTCGGCAGACAGGACGACTTGAGGTCATTCAGTGCATTAAGCCACACATGAGCCGCTTAGCAAGCTTAGCGGCTCAGCATATCCTATTTCATCCACATTTTCTCCAGCGGACCATTGAAGTCTTTTTCTTCCGCCTGTTTCACTCGGTCAAGCATCTTATTTGCAAAATAAATATCATGGATAGCAAGTCCTACATTATATACTAAGATTCTTTGGTCGGGATGTTCTCGACCCATGCTTTCTCCACGTAAAACTGCGCTTACCTCAGAAAGCGCTTTGAATTTCTCAAAATATTTAAAGTCTCTTACATGTGCGATATCATCCACAAAAACCTTATCAAAAAACAAATCGCAGTTTTGGAACCCCATACTATGCACTGGAATCACTGTACATCCCGGTTGATAAGTGTTGTCTTCAGCGAAGTTGTGGTCCATAAATGTCACGCAAGAAATTATGACCTCACTGGCACGAATCACTTCCTCCGGTGTATCATAGATACAGAAATGCAAATTAGCTCCTGATTGAAAACGACTACAAAAGGATTCTGCCTGATGCTTGTAGCGCAGAAGATTTACTTTTATATCCCGTTCAGGTTCAATTGCACTCAAAATCTCCATTGTTGCAGCTGCTGTAACTCCCAAACCCAGCATACCAACAGAAGAAAAATCTTGATTTGCAAATAAATAAGCTGAATGTGCTGCAACTGCACCGGTTCGCATTGCTGTAATATAGCTTCCGTCCAAAACAGCCAATAAGCTGCCTGACGACAATTCATAAATTAAGATCTGGCTTGTTAAATTGGGACCGCTCGTCTTCTCGGGGTGGCGTGTTATTATTTTTACTCCCATGCGATCTTCATTTGGCAAAATGCATGGCATTACATTATAAAAAATATGCTCGCCTGTATGCATACTGACCTTAGGCGGCAGAACCAAAGAAGGCTTTTGAGCTAATACCTCCTTTACCCATTCATATGCCTCCAACGGTGCAATTTTAGCGGCTACAATTGATTCATGGTCAATAATCTTCATTCGTATTTCTCCAAATAATCATATGGTATTTCTGCTGCTTTTATATAATATTGCGTTCGTTTGGTCCATCTCTCTGTTCTCCCTACTTTTTTCGAAAAATATATCCATGGCTGCCATGCTCTATCGGCTGATGGGAATAAACATTCAAATATTCTTCTGCAATCAGTTCAAACCCGTTTTCCAAATAGAGCTGTTCATACACGCTTTTTTCCCGAAGCACAGCACTGTAATCTGTTTCGTTATAATATATTTTATCTGTCTCAAACATGACCAGGGTATCTCTGACCGCCAAGTATCCCCCACTCTTTATACTGTCGGACACTCTTTTGATAATTTGGCTTGCCATCGTATCATCTTCTATACATGTAAGCAGCCCCAGCATCAAAAAATGATCGTACTTTCGTTTGAAGCTTGTCTGTTCCGCATCCATATATTGATAGGAGATATTGTTTATTTGTCTCCCTTCCATATTCTTTCTTGCGGTAGCAAGCATATTTTCCGAACAGTCAAATCCGTCCAGATGCCCCACATACGGGGCGATAAATTCACTCCATTCTCCACTGGCGCATGCAAAATCGCACACCACATCCTCTTTACGTAAATTCGGAATAAAATACCGTTGCAACATCTCACTTTGCATTTTTGAAGTCTGTTGAATTTCAGAATGCGTATCAAACTGGTTCTTATCCTTCCAAAAATCTGCTAAGCTCCGCACGGTCTTCACTCGTTCAGATAATTTATGGGAATTCGTAAAAATCCCATAGTCAAAGATAAACCATTCTCCACAGTTTTCCGTATTGAACCAATCGTACTCGATTTCCTTCATCCCCGGCTTTTTCCGTATCCCAATCTTACTCTGATTCACAAAAACAATCTTTGCTCGATCCATTCCCAGCCTATCTGCCTCTTCTGCAATCTCCTCCCAGAATGAACTGACAACAAGAATCAAGTCATACTCTATGTCTCTCATCTCACTGGCTTCATATACCTTTTTTCCCCGATAGACATCTTTATTCTTTCTGCTTTGTATGAAACCTTCAATTGTATCTTCTTGAATTCCCAATAAGTAAATAAATCTGTCCGTCCAATTGCCGGTTCCCCAAATCCAAATTTTGTCCCTCATGTGAACAACTCCTTTTTCCTGTTTATTCGGTCTCTTCTTCTCTTGATACAGTACATTTAAAAATTCTTCCAGACAGGTTTCATCCGTCGGCTGAAATATTTTTGCTAACATTTCTTTCCGCTTTTCCTTGTAGCTATCCCTTTGATAAACGGAATAAAACCCCTCCATAAATTCATCTGGCATTTTTACACAGTATGAAAATTCTGACAGGCTCTTTTTAAAGTCATTTTTCTCCGGTAAAGGGGAATAAAGCAAGAGCATATCAATATTCGGATTTAGTAATGGCACCTCCGCTGCCGCTCCAGATATTGCATCGCATATCGCAACATCCCCTACACTGGCAACCTTCTTAAAATCAAAATTTCCGCCGCATACAATATCCGATATTCGATATAAAATATCCCTGTGCTCCTGCTCAGATCTCAACCGGAATGTACAATGATGCGCTTTGGTAACAATAAAAAACTGTTTTCTTAATTTTTCGATCTCATTCCAATACGCGCTAATGGACGATCCCGCATCCCAAGTTGGGAAATATACCAAAATCGGCTTGCCCTGAGTATTTTGTTTTTTTATCTCATATGCCAGATCAAACGGTTCTTGATAAACCACAGGATACTCCCACATCTGCTTCGGATAGCCCATTATATACAGCTGTGGAATATCGCCTTTTTCTTTGAGCTTATGGTACGTAATGCTTCCATGAACCAGCTTATAATCAAATCCATTCCATGTCCGTTCCGATTCCAGAAAGGAATAGTTTGTAAATCCAAATCCATAAGCGGTGTTTACCTTTTTATGATTATATTTGCGGAGCAGCTCAGATTCCTGGGTTGTAAAAGCAAAATCACAATCCGGGTCACATTTTTTTTCGTATCTGACCTTGTTCACTTCCAATATTTCAATGGCCCGATTGTAATCAAACCATTTACCTGATGTATTGCTTTCCGGTGGCTCGGCTACAAATTTCACCTGGATTCCACGCCGCTCAAACAAATAGTAAAGAGGCAAAAAATGAAATATTTCAAATGCGTCAATCAAATAGAATTCAACGCTCGTATGTTCTCCCTTCATTCTTGATCCCCTCCTTATTTTGTGTGACTCGCCCTCTGCCACAAGAATCTGTGCTCTTTTATCTCACACCACTTTTTCCTCAATTCATTCATAGTGTTCGATGGAAAGAGATTAAAATACTCCATTATTTTTTGACCGCTGCTACAAACAAATTATCGTTTAAGCTGGAGTTAAGATATGGGATTCTCAAAATATTCACGATATCGAATCCGTTCTGTGTGAATAAAGCACACAAACTATTCTCACTAAACTGGCGCAAATGTCCGGTACAATCGCAAAAATTGCCATATGGGGTAGTGCAAAATATCATTCCGCCACCCATAAGCAAACGATTCGCTTCCCTTACAACAGCTTCTGGAGCACCAACATGCTCCAGGCATTCCATGCAAATAACAAAATCAAAACAGCTATCAGGAAACGGCGTATGTGCGACATCTCCGCAGATACAGTCAATTCCACTTGCTCTCACTTCTTCCACTCTTGCAAAGCTGCTATCTACCCCTTGCACCCTAAATCCATCAGCTTTTAATTGCTTTAATAGTTCTCCGTGTCCGCAGGCCAATTCACAAATTGCGTTACCCCTCCGGGAAGAAGAGGTAATTATGTTCCGTATCAACCGCATACCGGGACGGCTACTGTAAAATTCATCAAAATAAATCTTATTATCAGCATAGGCATTTTCTAAAAATGTTTGAATAAACTCCCTGTTTCCGGTTCTAAACGCTTCCACAAGAGCCTCATTTTTCTCAGAATAATACTCCTCTCTAAAACGAGCTTCATACCTCTCGGAAAATAACGCAAACTTAGCTTCCATATCATAATAATATCGATCTAATAATTTTTCATCAATGATATCCATTACATCTTGACGCATAAAATAGCTTTCATTTGAATCATCATTTTTCCAATATGTCACACCACACGCCTGTAATTTCCTTTCAAGTTCTTCCGACCGAATTGCCAAAATAATATCGCAAACAGGCCAACGCCGTATCATTTCCTCAAATGATATAACAGGGATTCCACAGATTGGCTCTAAATTTTCAGATGCGCTGTCCGCAAAACATTCGATATGTTCTATACCAATTTTTTTGACTACTTCCCGAGCCTTTCGGCCAATTTCAAGCACAATTGCCTTTTTCATATAATTGCCTCCGCGTTTTTATAACTTGCACTTTTCCAAAATCCATGCACTGAACAGCCCGTCAGCCAGACCTCCGTCATAGGGAAGATTCCGGTCAATCCGTAGGCGGCAGCCGCTTTCCAGCGCGATTTTCTCAAAAAACGCATCGGTAAACCACTGCTCCCACTCGTCGATCTCCAGCAGCCCCAACGCCGACTGGTTTTTATCAATCACAACCACTTCCCCACCGGCCCTGGTAACCCGAAGCAGCTCTTTTACCGCACTCTCCGCAAAAACACTGTGTTCAAGGGCCTCTACCGTGTAGACCAGATCAAAGGCTCCATCCTCGAAGGGGAGCTGGGTTAAAATTCCTTGCTTTTTTGTCACAGGAGGCAGGATACCGCACATAACCTTTTCCGATATATCTGCCGCGCAGTATTCCGCTTGGGGAACATCCGCCAGCAGATTTTTCAAATAACGTCCCTTTCCGCATCCCACGTCGCAAATTCTCTTCGCGTTCTTCGCCTCAGAAAGGATCGCCTGATATCTCCCATCATCTTTGGCAATGGTTTCGGAGAACGTGGACGACTGCGCCTCAAATTCCAGCGTTTGTTTATAGTACACCGCATCCCAAAAATATTTTACAGCCCAGCTAATCTCGCTTGAGGCAAAGTAGTCCGGGTATTCCTTGCGGTCAGCGGCTTTTGGCGCATCGGACGTGGGGTAACTGCCATACCAGCCGCCGCTCTCATTTTGCAGCTTCGCTCCATATTCCAGCGCTTTATTGCCGTGGGCCAGGTCGCCCAGCTTAAACCACACCACGGCAAGCTGGAACATCGCTGTAGAGCAGACCCAGTTCACATCCCGGTACGCGGGGACATATCCCGTTTCATCCAAGATCTGCGCCAACCGCTCCATAGGCTTCATGATGATCTCTGGCCGGCCGATATCACAGAGCGCTTCCATCACATAGGCATAGAAATGCGCAAGAAATCCAAACTCCTGTATCTCCGGCAAATGATATTGGATATAGTAATCCGCTACTCTCTCCGCTGCGGCACGGTATTTCGGCTCTTCCAGCGCCTTCGCGGCATCCAGGAGGGGCGACAGGCAATAGAGGTGAATCAGTTCGGAACAGACACCTTTTTCACCCCAGGCCTTCTGTGACGGAGTGGTCAGCCGCCCGTTTTCCTGAATATTAGACACAAGCCAGTCCGCACCTTTTCGAATCGCTTCATCCACACCATCCAGTTGGTCCCGGACTGCCAGCAGTCCCTTCAAAATCTGCGCAGTGTCAAATACATAGGGGCTGCTGCCCGCTGTGTCATACCAGGAACCGTCTGTGTGCTGAATCGAAAGGAGCCATTTTGCATATGTCAGCGCTAAGTCCCGAAAGCCCCAGCGCATCAAGGTCGGAATAAAATATCCGCTTACCTCCGGGTAACTCTCCGGCAGTTCGCTGTTGTTTATAACTCCCTCGCCCGCAATACTGTTTCGCACCACCCACTGCCGTGCCTTTTCACACACATCCAGCCATTGCACACTGTCTGCCGAAGGCTTCTTCAGGTGATTGACCAGCTCCAGATAGGTCTCAAATTGTGTGATCCCGTTCTCTTCCAATTGCCGCGCCAGAACCGGAACCTTGCGGGCATCCACAGCAATCACAACTCGATAATTCTCATGTATCTCTTTCAGCGTGTCAAAAGAAACTATTTCTTTTCCATGGACCTGCTTGCCTGCCAAATCGGGATTGTTATCCACAAAAAAAGCGACTCTGTCCGCTCCGAAATACTCTAGCGCTTTACCCCCAAAGACTCCGGCGCCAAATAAGATAATCTGCTTGTCCTTGTCCATCTTCCTGTCCCTCTCCATCCACGCAAATTTTGCGGGCAGTCCACCGGCCCCAAAGAACGTTTCCTTTAAATACACCTTTTCGCTTTGGTCTGTCAGCCACATTTCTGTAAACAAACCATCCCGCGCTAAACTATCTATTCTTGCTAACAAAAAATCCAGTTCCCGCCTTCTCAGCCGATAGAGCTGCCGCCTGATCTGACTGGCCCGTTTTTCGCTCAGGCTGGCCCCGTGCCGGCGGTACTCATAAAAGCTGCCGGGAATGTGAGCCACCGGAAACTGCCTGGCGATGCGCAGCCAATAATCATAGTCCTCCACCAAAAACATGGCGGGGTCATACTCCCCTATCTGCTCTGCAACGGCACGGCGGTACAAAAAGCAGGCTCCGATACAGTTTTTACTATACAGCTCCTTTGCTTCGGAACAAAAGGAGCCGGTCTTATTTCCCTCTCCATCAATGAAATCCATATCACAGTACACCAGTCCCACCTCGGGGGCCGCGCACAGATATGCCAGCATCGTCTCAAAAGCTTCCGGTTTATATCGGTTATCATCCGATGTCCAGGTAAAATAGTCCCCCAACGCACACTGAAAGCCGATATTCAAAGAGCGGGGCAGTTTTTGATTTTCTGCATTTTGGATCACTTGGATACGAGGCTCTTGCTGCGCATACCAGCGGATTATTTCAGGTGTCCTGTCTGTAGAGCAATCGTCCACAATGATCAGTTCCCAATCCTGCCAAGTTTGATTCAATACGCTTTGAATGGATTCCTCAATATACTGCTCTCCATTATAGACAGGAAGAACGACGCTGATTTTTTTCATGAGAAATTGCCCCTTGTTACATTTTATACGAAACTTGCCTGAAGACTCTCTGAATTGCTTCCGATAAAGTTCCTTGTCAGCCATCTGATTTTTTCGACCGGAACACCCAGTAAACGGATGTCCCGCCTGATTGCTTCCGCAGTCTTCTCCGCCGTCACCGCGATTATGACAAAATCATACCCGCCGCGAATCCGTTCCATCTCCGACGGAGAATTTACAGGCAATCCGTCGCTCTGATACACTGCAAAGCTGCGGTCAGCCCACAAAACAATCTCCACCCTTCCGCTAGCCTTCAAGTAAGAATAAAGCGCCCGCCCTGCGCCCCCTGCGCCGTACAAAACAATCCGGCTGCCAATAGGAATGCCGCCGTAGGGCTCCAAAATCTGATTGGAGCAGTTTAAATCCAGAAATTCGGGGCAGCGAAACAGCATCAAAAACTTTTTGTATTGCTCCAGTTGAATCTTCAGTCCTCCGTGATGCACACTGTCAAGCCCGTTCAGGAAATCAATCAGCCGCATACATCTCTCATACTCGTTATTTGTATAGGTTTTGGTAAGGGTGTTATCTCTTTGCACATAATAGTACCCGCATATATCCGAAACCAAAACATCAAGGGACTGCAGGAGACAGCTGTAGCTTAAGGCGGCGTCCTCCCCCACAACAATCTTCTCGTCGATGTTCTGCACGCATTCACAAAACACACTGCGCTTAATCAGCTTGGCAACCAAATTAGGGAGTATTCCAAATTCAAAAAAAGGGGCCTTTGAAATCATTTCGGGCCACAGCTCTTCACTGCGATAAATCCCCTCCCGGCATGCGTTCCGACGAATGGAGCACTCTGAACCCATCACATAATATAAATTCGCTATGACGAGATCCACTCCTGTTTTTTCTCTCGCATTTACCAGTTCTTCAAAATAGGTATCCTCGATCCAGTCATCCGAATCAACACATACAACATAATTTCCCGATACATTTTTTGCCCCGGTCTTTCTGGCACTTACCAATCCGGCGTTTTTCTGCGATATAACGTTAATTCTCTCATCCTTTTGGGCATACTCCGCCAAAATTTCAGGCGAATGGTCCGTAGAACCGTCATCCACACAGATCACTTCAAAGTCTTGAAAGGTTTGCGCCAAAATACTGTCCAAACACATTCTTAAATAGTTCTCAACGTTATAAACAGGAACAATAACACTAAGTAACGGGGTCGCTTTTCCTCCCATAGGGTTATCTGCTCCTTTCCAGAGTATTTACAAAAGCTTGATACCGCAGCTTCGTTTGTTCCCGCTCTTTCGCGGCTGCATCGCTTAACCAGCTTCCCTTGAAATGATGTATAGAAAATGTGTTTGCTGTTATGTTTGTTTCTCCGCTCATGTAGTCAAAGGGATGAAAAAACTCCGCAGCATATACTGTCAGCATTCCGCTTCCAATCACCTGCGTCTCTCCATTTATTTTCAATCCCTGCTCTATGAGCGGATTTGTCTCATAATAGCCACAGGTCGCCAAATTCAGCTGCCCATCCGCCCCAAGAAACGCAATGTCTTTTCTGGCCTCAAGCACCGATTGAACCACCGGATTTCCCGGCTGCGCACCGCTGCACCCTCCAAAATTGACCGTTCCCCAGTTCTCCACGCCACAAAACGCCGGCTGATACAGCAGCTCATCCAGATTGCGGATCAGCTCCACATCCGTATCCAGATAGATACCACCATATTGGTACAAAATGTCCAGCCGCGCGTAGTCCGGAATAAACCCCCATTTTTTGTATGCGTAGGCTTGCTCCATATAGGGACTTTTATGAATGTCGTAATTGCTCTCGTCCCAGCGGACTATCTCATAGTCAGGGCAGAAGCGTTTCCAGGAGTCGATACATTTTTGCAGCTCCTTGGGGATCGGCTTTCCAGAAAACCAACAGTAATGTATCTTCTTAGGAATCAGCTTTGTTTTGCTGCTCTTGACCACGCCTCCATTCTTGGGAGCATGGGCAACATCCAAAAGCATAATCGGCAAAAAGTACGCTTCCGCATTTTTTGCACCTGGAATTTGGTCCAACGCCTGCACTACGGGCTCAAAAGCGCTGACTGTAACCAGCAAAATATATTGGCCGCTCTCTTCGTCCAGCGCAGATAAGGGCCGAATAGAAACATCACGGGAATCCAAGCGTACCGTCTGACCCTGCTTATGGAAATCCGCATCCACATAACAGATTACCTCATGTTCCAACCCGTATTGGCATAGCCAATATGGAGCCGCAATCCGGCCAATTACCCCTGCACCATATACGATAATCTTTTTCTCCGCCGTTTTTACTTGTCGGGAAAAATCCTCAAAGGTCCCTTTTTTTAACTTCATTTTCCGGCCACCCCGTAACAATTCTGCTGTACGCTTTGCACTTTTTCCGCATAATATCTAATCCTTTCGCAAGCTCTTGGCTCTTCAGCTCGTGGGAGACTATTTCCTCTACTCGTAATTTTCTCGACCCGATGGCCTCCACCGTCTCCAACCAGTCGCTGTCCTTGCTTCCAAATGAGGAGTTCCAGGTTCCGGTAAGGGTGAGCTGCTTTCTGAGAATACGCCAGTAGGTATCCTGGGAGAGGGCGCGAGGCCCGTCCGGGTTGCCCATCAGGACCAGCCTGCCACCAGGGGCGGTCAGCTGGATGCTCTCTGTCAGTGCGTTTTCGCTCCCCACCGCCTCAATCACACGGTCGAACGGCTCACTGCCGGTATCGGTCCGGTACTCCAGGCCACAGTTTTCAGCCAGCTCGCGCTTCGCCTTGTTCCGGCCCTTTACAACCACCCGGCCAGCCCCCTGAAGCCTCGCCCACTGGCCTGCCAGCAAGCCAATCGCCCCGGTCCCCACCACGCACACGCTGTCTCCGGGTTGAATCTCCGCCCGCTTTACCCCGTGGAGCGCCACCGCCGCAGGCTCCAGCAAAGCGCCCTGGACATCGCTGACTTCATCCGGCAGCTCCAGCAGGTTCCACACCGGAACCGCCACGTATTCCGCAAAGCCGCCGTCCCGACGGGAGCCTAAGTAGTCGTAGTGTTCACAGGTCTCATACTCCCCTCTCTGGCAGGAGGGACACTTTTTACAGGGAATCAGGGGAAACACCCCTACCCGCTGTCCGACCCATCCACTGTCCGCCTCATCGTGGACCGCCTCTACCCGGCCGCAGAACTCATGGCCAGGAATGGTTGGGAAGTGGTAAGTCCCCTTCGTAAATATTCGAGGGATGTCCGAACTGCAAATCCCGGCGGCCAGCACCTTCACCAGCGCCCAGCCGGGCTGGAGCTCCGGTTTCGGTCGGTCCTCATACCGCAAATCTCCAATTCCATGCAGCACATAGGCTTTCAAACAACCTCTCCCCTCTCCAGCAGGCGCTTCTCACAGGTATTCAAATCTCCCGCATAGGTGATTTTCAGGTTCCCCTGCTCTCCTGGGATAATTTTCACCTTCCAGCCCCGGCTGTAGGGCAGCTGGCAGCTTCCGCTCATGGCGCAAAGGGCCTCAACCGGCGTATCCCGGTACAGCTCCAGATACGGCCAGAAGTGAAACCCCTCCGGGGCCTGCCCGGCGAACAAGGTGGATCGGTCCAGCAGGCCGTCCACCCACTGGCCGTCATGACTTGTGTAGGTGGTGTCGATAATGGGCAGCGCCGGCATCACAGCGGGGGCTTCCTTCAGCTCCTCAACCAGCCGGGTCAGCAGCCCCACGCTGGTTAACGGCCGCGCCGCGTCCTGAATAATCACCCCGGACAGCTCGCCCTCATCCATAAAACCCTCCGCCGCCAGCAGGCCGTTTCGGATGGACAGCTGACGGTCGGCACCGGCGGGCGCCACAGCCAGCAGCTTTGTCAGGTGAAACGACTCCTTCCACCGGAGGACTGCCGCTGTCCACTCCGGGGCGGCCGCCACGATTACGCCTTCCACCGCTCCGCACCGCTCCAGCTGCTCCAGCGTGTGGACAATCACCGGCTTCCCCGCCAGCTCTATGTACTGCTTCGGCAGCTCCCCGCCCATTCTCGTTCCGCTCCCACCGGAGAGCACCACCGCTATGCTTTTCAAAATCTCAGCTCCCGAATGTTTTGCAGGGTCTCCCCGTAGGGTTGACCCTTTCCAAACAGCAGCGTGGTCCCCAGCACGAAGCCCTGCACTCCCTTGGGGGCGTACTCCAATATCTTGTCCGCGCCACAGGCCCCGTCCCAGTAGATTTCAAACTCCATATCCTCTTTCAGCGCCAGCAGCTTGGTAATCTTTTTCCCCACATAGGGCAGATACATCTGCCCCGCGTTCCCAGGATTCACCGACATCACCAGCACCTTTTTCACAATCCGCAGCATCTCCATTACCGTCTCCACCGAGGTTCCCGGGTTGATGGCGATGCCGGGAATCATCCCCGCGTTGATGATGGCCTGAAGGGTGGTGGAGGGGTGGTACTCCGCCTCCGGATGGATGTAGACCGTATCCCCCGGCCGCAGATTGGACAGAAACAACCCTATCCGCGTGTTGGGGTGCTCTACCATCAGATGCACATCCAGCGGCCGGGAGGCGGCCCCGGCAATGTACCGCATGTCGTTCAGCGACATGGCGTAGTTGGGCACATACCGCCCGTCCATAATGTCGATGTGGAAGGAGTCGATCCCCCCCTCCTCCAACTCCCGGACTTCCTTCTCCAAATTTCCGTAGTTGGCGCACATCATGGACGCCATCAATTCAAATTCCATGGTTTTCTCCTTATAAAAGCCAGTCCAGCTCCAGCTCCCACGCCGCCAGGGGGTTTTGGGGCTTGTTCTTCTCTCCGTGGAAGTCGCTGCCGCCGGTGGCATGCAGGCCGTATTTTTTTGCCAATGCGAGATATTCCGCTGTCTGAGCCCGGGTGTGGATAGGGTAATAGCACTCAATGGCGTCCAGGCCATAGCTCTTGAGCCGTTTTACCAGTTCCTCCAGCGTCTCCTCCCCATTCAGTACAATTTGATAAGGGTGAGCCAGCGAGACCTTTCCACCTGCCGCCTTGATGCGCTCTACACACTCCTGTGCAGAAGGCTTTGTCCCCTTCTCAATCTCCTGAAACTCCGGGGTGTCCAGATAGCGGTCAAAGGCTTCCTTGCGAGTTGCGACATAGCCATGCTTCAGCATGACCATGGCAAAGTGAGGCCGCCCTACCGAGCCGCCGGCCGCCTCCTCGTCCACCTCATCCAGCGGGATTTTCACCCCCTTCGTCCACAGAAAATCCCGAATGCGGTACTTCCGATCGTCCCGTCCGCCCTTCAGGCTGTCAAACCAGTCCTGAAGAACCGGAACCGAAAAGCCATACCCCAGGATGTGCAGATTCAGGCAGTCGTCCGCACTCAATTCCACACCGGTCACCACTCGCAGGCCCAGCCGCTCACCGACCGCCCGGCCCTCGTCCACACCGCTCACACTGTCGTGGTCGGTAAGAGCCCAGACCTCTGCGCCACGCTCTTTTACCAGCTTTGCCAGCTCCGCTGGCGCGTACTGCCCGTCGGACGCTGTGCTGTGGGTATGCAAATCAGCTCTGTAAACCATTCCACCCTCCTACTTCACTTCAAAAAATTCCAACAGACGGTCTACAATCTCCTCCGGCGTCTCCTGTCCGTCGTTCTGTACCACGATGCTGGAGTGGCCCGGCTCGTCCCAAGGAAGGTCCACTCCCACCACATTTTTTGTTTTCGATGAGTACAGCTTCTTCTGGTCCCGGCGGTACAGCGTCTCAGGGGTCACTTTCAGGTATATCTCCCGGTAATTCTCAATATTTTCCCGATTCCACGCCCGCACCTCCGTGTACATGGAGATGCTGCATATCACCACGTCCTGCCCTTCCTCCGCCAGATCCCTGCACCGCCGGAAGGTGCCCCATGCCCCGGACTTCCGGGCCTGCGTGGTATACCGGTCCTCCAGCAGCACCGTCCCGTCCGACGCGCTATGACCCGCCTGGGTCCGGGTCTGGTCGCCGTCTATCAGAACCGCGTCCGGCTTTTTCTCCAGCAGCCGCCGATAAAACAGCCCACCGATGGTGGTCTTGCCCGCACCGGCTAAGCCCGTGAAGAAATAGACCGTTCCTTTTTCTCTCATACGTTACGTTTCCCTTCCTAGTGGTACAGCGGCTGCTCCAGCAGCGCCGGGTCCAGCTCCAGCTTAGGCATCATGTGCAGGGGCTGTCCATTTTTTCCAATAAAGTACAGATTTTCCATCAGAATATCCACAGTATTCTCCCGGTTGGTCAGAACCTCGCCCATATAATGATCCAGCATCTGCTGCTGCACCGTCTCCTCCAGGCTGTTTTCCGCGGTTCCCCCGCTGTGGGTTACCTTCGCCACCGCAAATACCAGCTTCCAGGTTTTCCGCATGTAGCTGTCCATCACGTCAAACCCCTTGAGCAGTTCCTTTACCTGTTCCACGCTCATCGGCTTCCCGTCGTAATACTGGAAATCATAGCCGTAATACGCATAAGCGTCCCGAAGGAAATACTCGATAAAAATCCGCTCCTTGTCGTTGACAAACTCGTCGTAGGTCCGGTACACCGACACCGGGTCAAATCCCTTCGTCTCCGGGTGGGGGTCCTTCTTTCCGTGGTCGGAACAGTAGGTCATACTCTCCGTATAGGGCAGATCCAGAAAAGCGGACAACGCGGTAAAGGTGGCGGTGGGGTTCAGCTTGCCGTCTTCAAACCGCACAATCACGCTGTCCCGGTAGATTCTGTCCTGCTTGTCAATCATGAAGCTGCGGTTGAGAATACGCTCCGACACCGCGTCCGTGATAATGGTGGGGGTATCATGTTCGCCCAGGTTCTTGTTTGCCTCCTCCGCCTTGAAATTCATGAACCGCACCGTGCCGCCGTGGCTGGTGGTGGGGCGGCGCATGGGGGTAAAGGTCTTGATGTATTTAAAGCCCAGAAACAGCGGGGAGTTGCGCACCGTCTCATACATTTCCGAGTATAGCCTCGCCCGGTTTTTCACGTCCGCCTTCAGCGAGTACACAATTGTCGAGAAGTGGGGTTGGAAGAACAGCGCCGGTACGATCCGGGATTCCCGGTCAATAAACTTCGTATACTCCTTCTGATACAGGTACATCGCCACCAGGATATCCTTGTCCGTGCGGCTGCGGTTGTGGTACAGCTCCTCAATCAGCCGGGGCTCATTCCAATTATCAAAGGATTGCAGCGCCTCCGCCAGGCTGTCGCAGCCGTCTATGATGTCCCGCACCTTCGCCACCGTCTCCTGTACATTCGACATCATGATAGACGGCATCATAATTAGGTTGGGGTGGGCGTCGAATACCTCGTTGAACAGGTCGCCGCCGTTGTGGCTGCTCAGCTGGGTGTGCCAGATAATCTTCGTGACCTCCCGGATGGCCAGGGGCTTCACGTTCATCCCGCTGTAGTCGATGTTGAACCGCGCCTTGAAGTCGATAGGATACTGCTCGATTTCCTCCTCGAAAAGGAAAACGACCTTCTTCTCCTCCAACAGCGGCTTCATGTTCAGGCAGGTCAGATAGGCGCAGAATTCCGCCCAGCTGCTATAATGCAGATAGATATGGTTCTCCCGGGCCACGTCCTCGCTGCGGCGCACGTTGTCCCGGAGATACTCCAGTTCATACTGCGAATAAACATCCTGTGCCAGGATGGGGTTGTCCAAATTTTTGAAAAAGTAGTGCCGGATTACCGTTTCCTTGAAATTTATATAGTCGCCAAACCGCTCCTCCTCCATGTAATACGGCGTATAGCTGTTGTCGTCGTAAGGGTAGAAACGGATGGGTAAATCCTCAAATTTTAAAAAGTCCTTGCGGAATATGTAGGGATATTTCTCCAGCAGCGCGCAGTTTTTCCGATAGCGCGTCTGGATCAGCTTCACGTTGGGGGCGTAAAAGGCCCCGTCCATCACCTGCAAAATGTCCTCCTTGCAGAAGCCCTTGTTATACAGGTCACGGAATACGGTGTAGGATATTTTATAGTTGTCCCCGCTCCCGAATTGCAGGATGTACAGCGCCGCCTCCAGCTCCATTCCTGGGTCTGTGCCGTCGCTCTCATGCAGGGCCAGGGTGTAGGCCTCGCAGGCCTTCGCCGTCTCATCCAGCTGCGCGAGCTTCCGCGCAATCTCCAATGCTCTCATTTCAGGCGTCTCCTTTTCGCTCAAAAAAGGGGGCCGGGCGCAGGGCCCGGCCCCCCTTTGACTATGCGTATTGGGATGATGGTCAGCTGCGGACGAATTAGCCCAGCAGCTGGAGAACGCCCTGAGGCACCTGGTTCGCCTGGGCCGAGGCGTCGCTCGCTTCGTATCACTCGCTTTCGGCAATTGCCAAAAGCTCCTTCACTCCGCTGCTCCGCCTCCCCCAGCGCGACCCACTTTCGCTGGGCTCGCGCTGGGTTCCCGACGGCCATGCTGCCCCAGGCTGATACGTTCTGCGCTGTTCTTAAGCCGCTATTAGCCCAGCAGCTGGAGAACGCCCTGAGGCACCTGGTTCGCCTGGGCCAGCATGGCCTGGGCGGACTGAACCAGGATGTTGTTCTTCACGTAGCTCATCATCTCTTCGGCCACGTCGGTGTCGCGGATGGTGGACTCGGCGTCCTGGATGTTCTCCGCCATCACGGACAGGTTGTTCTGGGTGTGCTCCAGACGGTTCTGGATAGCGCCCAGGTCGCCGCGGGTAGCGGACACGCTGTTGATGGCCTTCTTGATCCGCTCGATGGCGTCAGCCGCGCCGGCCTGGTTGCCGATGTCGATATCCCCGATGCCCAGAGCGTCCACGTGCATATCGCTGATATACACGCCCATCTGGTTGAAGCCGTCGGCGGTATCGCCAATCTGCAGGGTCAGGCCGTTGCCCTTCATGTCGCCGGAGGCGCTGTACTGCACCAGGCCGGTCCAGTCCGCGTCGGAGGTGGCGGCAGTCGTGCCGACCATGTCGTTGTTGTAGGGCCGGTTCACCAGCTTCTCAGTCAGCTTGACGGAGGCGCCGGCGTTGCTGGTGGTCACCTGGAACCAGGAGTTGTTCTTGGCGACCTGGGACAGCACCCGGGCGGCCTCGGTGGCCAGGCTGGAGGCGTCCGCCTTCATGTGGCTCAGGTCGATCACGTTACGACCGGTGACCTTGCTGTTCTTACCCACCTTGAAGGTGTACACTTCCTTGCCGATCTTGATCTGAGCGCCGTCCTTCACCAATCCGCTCAGGCTGAAGGTAGCCTGGGCATACTTGGCTGCGTCCGCCTTGATGGCCTGCTTCTCCACGGTAACGCCCTCGGGGAAGCCTTGGTTGCCCATGGAGGAGGCGCCATTCACGCCGGACACGGTCACGTTCATGGCCGCCTTGAAGTCGCTGGTGGGCACGTTCTTCATGGTCAGGGTAATCTTGGAGCCGTTCACCTCGACCTTGAACTTCACGCCGCTGATGGACACAACACCGCCGCTGACCTTCTCGAAATTGGTGCCAATCACCGTGGCGGGCTTGGTCTTGGAGGCATTGTCAACCTTTGCGATGGCGACGGTCTGACCGCCCACCTTAATGGAGACGGTGCCAACGGAGGTCATAACCGCTTTGAAGTTCTTCATGTCGATGGAGTACACGCCCTTCTGGGCCGCTCTCACATCGGTGGTGGCGTCGCGGACAGCAGTGACATCAATATCCACCGCGGTGCTGTCGCTGCCGCTGCCCTGGGAACCGTCCAGCAGCTTGATGCCGTTGAAGTTGGCGCTGTCGTCGATGCGGTTGATTTCCTCCTTCAGGGCCTCAACCTCTTTCAGCAGGTTCTCGCGGTCCACCTCGACCTGATAGGTGCCGGAGGCGGACTGGGTGGCCAGGTAGTCCATGCGGTTGAGCATGTCCTGAACTTCCTGCATGGCGCCCTCAGCGGTCTTTACCAGGGAAATGCCGTCCTTGACGTTCTTGGTGGCGGCATTCAGGCCAGTAATCTGGGCACGCATCTTCTCGGAAATGGCCAGACCGGCGGCGTCGTCGCCGGCGCGGTTAATCTTGTAACCGGAAGACAGCTTCTCCAGGTTCCCGGACAGCTTACGGGTGTTGATGTTGTAGTTGCGGTAGGCATTCATAGCCATAATATTGTGTTGTACGCGCATGATTTTGACTCCTTTCGTCTTTTAGTGTGCCTGACGCTTCCTTGCAATAAGGCACAGATCTGTGGTGCGCCGCCTCCCGGTATCCGGCCGGACTGCCAGAGTACAGCGCGTTACTATATTTCAACCGACTCGTCAGTCGGGTGAAACCGCACAGCGCTTGCTTGCATCGTCATAATATTTTGGACGACCTTTCAGGCTTTGAACGTGCGCACACGTCCTCGCCAGAAAACTGCTGAATAGGCTTGTGTGCTGGAGATGCGCCGACTCACTGCGAGAGAGTTGTTTTCCCAAGCAATGAATTGATTAAAAAGTATAATTTTCGGTCTAAAGTTGTTTCTGCGTTTTCTTATAATTTAATCGGCTCATTTTTAAAAAACTTTAGGCTTTTTTGAAAATTTTTTTCATGGTATTATGCGGCATTTAATTGCGTTCTAAATATATATAATTTGAACATTGTTGATATTATAAAATGTATCTCCCCTGTTGAAGCTGAATTCAACAGGGGAGATACATTTTATGGAGTTTGGGAGCACATGGTTGCTGTACCTCTCTTCGGATTTCTCCCGATATGTGCGGCGAACATGGGAACTTGTCTTAGCGGCATAGCGGTCATTCATCAGACCACTAATTTGGATTTCCATATTTTAGGTGCAATCCGGAACCGCATAGGTATCTGCATCAGAACCACCGGGAAAAGTTCTTGCCAATCACACAGTTTATTTTTCCAAGTTCTATGTCGCTCTCCATCCGCTGAAACTCCGGACGGGTTTCCTCTGTTATGCCTGGGCGGCCATCGTCCACATAAAAATCCACTCGTTTGTATTCTTCCCGGTCAAATTTATCTTCGAGAAACGCCAGGATAATTTTTCGCTGATTGGTCACACTTAGGGATTCGTCGCATCCATCGTCTTTGAACAACCGGATATATGCCGCAATGCCCCAAAACATGTATTTTTTCGCCTCTGTTGGTACACCAGACGTTCTGATTCTGGCCATCGCTTTTCGGAGCCTCCTTTCAGCTCCTTGCTACCCTCAAAATTACGGCGCCTTATTTCTGTTAAATTCCGCTATTTTTTAACTTCATGAAGTAGGACTTCAGCTTTATAGACAGCGGTTTTTCCTCATCGTGAAATAGAAGCCTTACGGGCGTATTGCCAACCCGAAAGAGATATGGGTTGCCCACTTGCGCCAGATAACTCTCCAGCCGTTGTGCCGGGGTCTCCCCTTCTATTGTTACATCAAGCAGATCCGCTAAGGTATCGGACCCTATCTCCGCAACACTCTCTTTTGACAGATTCTCGAGAATCTTCTTGTCAACCATACCGAACACCTCCTAACTGTTCTTATGTTCTCGATACAGTTGATATTCGTTTTGAGAAAGTAGACAAGTGAACACCGGTTACAGTAACCCAAAACTGAGATTGGCGTTGACCGGGTTTCTACCGATTCAACACCTTACAATACATGAAGTGCAATGTACTATTCGTAGGTACATTGCCCCAGCTTGTCGAAAAAGTCTGCCTACCGGCAGACTTTTTCATGTAAAGATGATAAAATAGGGAGTAAGGGGTGAGGAATATGTTGGAGCGAGGGAAAAATGAGCGAGGGGTTATAGAAATGGTGGATACAGAAAGTCTGGTGCCA
>JAAWCR010000064.1 GCA_022793355.1 Lawsonibacter sp.
CATGATGCTGGCTATGCTTATGGTGGTGATCTATGTCATCTCCTGGGTTGTGCAGCAAATTGAAAGCAAGCGTAAACCCGTTGCGGCTCCCGCAAAGGCCGCGCCCAAACCCGCCGCGCCCAAACCGGCAGCGGCTCCTGCGCAGGACGAAAGTGAGCTTGTTGCGGTTATGATGGCCGCTGTGGCGGAGGAATCCGGTATGCCCATGGGTTCCTTCCAGATTACCAACATCGCTCCGGCTGTGGCTGCCGCGCCCGCGGTTGCCATTCCGGCTCCTGTAGCCGCACCCGCACCCGCCCCCGCGCCTGTGGCTGCCGCACCCACAGCCGCCGCTCCCGCCGCTGGCGAGACTGCAGTGAAGAGCCCCATGCCGGGCAATATCTTCAAGGTGGAGTGCTCCGTGGGCCAAACTGTCAACGCCGGCGATGTCCTCGTAGTCCTGGAGGCCATGAAGATGGAAATTGAGGTGTCCGCCCCTGTGGCTGGAACCGTGAAGGCTGTGGCCGCTTCTGTGGGCACTGCCGTGAATACCGATGACCTGCTGGTCACCATCGGTTGAGAGGAGGGGTAAAGTATGGACTTTTTTGTACGAGTAATTACTGCCATCGCGTCCGGCTCCGGCTTTGCCGCTCTGGACTGGAAGACAGCTCTTATGCTGTTTATCGCCTGTGTGTTGCTGTACATGGGCATTGGTAAGGGCTTCGAGCCCCTGTTGCTGGTTCCTATCGCCTTTGGTATGCTACTGGCCAATCTGCCTATTACCGGCCTGATGAATGAGCCGGTCTTTGACCCAGCCACCCATAGCGGAACCGTGGGCTTCATGTGGGTGCTCTATCAGGGCGTGCAGTACGCCATCTATCCGTCGATTATCTTTATGGGCATCGGCGCGATGACGGACTTTGGCCCCCTGCTGGCTAACCCCATGTCCCTGCTGCTGGGCGCCGCCGCTCAGCTGGGCATCTTCGCCGCTTTCCTGATGGCCTTGGTGCTGGGCTTCAAGCCCAGTGAGGCTGCCGCCATCGGTGTCATCGGCGGCGCCGACGGCCCCACCGCTATTCTGACGGCTTCAAAGCTGGCGGTAGGCCTGCTGCCCGCTATTGCCATCGCAGCCTACTCCTACATGGCTCTGATCCCCCTGATTCAGCCGCCTCTGATGAAGCTGCTGACCACCAAGGAGGCCCGCCAGGTTAAGATGAGCCAGCTGCGCACAGTGTCCAAGACCGAGAAGATTATCTTCCCCATTGCGGTGACCATCTTCGTGGTATTGCTTATTCCCGATACCGCTCCCTTGATTGGTATGCTCATGCTGGGTAACCTGTTCCGTGAATGCGGCGTCACCGACCGCCTGTCCGACACCGCCCAGAACGCTCTCATCAATATTGTCACCATCCCCCTGGGCCTGTCTGTGGGTTTCAAGGCCGATGCGGCCAACTTCTTGAAGAAGGAGACGCTGTTCATCATCGTCCTGGGCCTGACCGCCTTCCTGTTGTCCACTGCCGGCGGCCTGATTCTGGGTGACGTGATGTATGTACTGACCAAGGGCAAGGTCAATCCCCTGATTGGTTCTGCTGGCGTGTCCGCAGTGCCTATGGCAGCCCGTGTGGCTCAGAATGTGGGCCAGAAGGAGAACCCCTCCAACTTCCTGCTCATGCACGCTATGGGCCCCAACGTGGCAGGTGTTATCGGCTCTGCTTGCGCGGCTGGCTTCATGATCAAGGTATTTGGCGGCTAAGTGCTGTAAACTTGTCGTAACTCGCAAAAAATCGGCGCATCTGCATGGTGCGCCGGTTTTTTGTATAAAGAAAACAACGAAAATGTAAA
Organism: Lawsonibacter sp.; assembly: GCA_022793355.1. Taxonomy (GTDB): domain Bacteria; phylum Bacillota; class Clostridia; order Oscillospirales; family Oscillospiraceae; genus Lawsonibacter. The sequence goes on from JAAWCR010000064.1 coordinate 1,822, forward strand.
GATTAGGCGTCGTATGAAAAATGGAACTATGCACAATGGAGGGAAATTTTTTCGTCAAGTAAACACAATTTTTTGTAGGGGTACTGGATGTATTTCAAGAAAAATTGGGGCAGTATGGCGGAAAAAGGATCGCCGACTGGGCGTATGACATTTTTCAAACAAGCCCTGATTTGTATATTTTTTGATAGGCCACAGCGCCGCCCCTACGGGCGGCGCTGTCATGTTTTTTATTTTCCCGGCTTAAAGCCGTCCTTGAGGCTGACGGACCGGTTGAACACCAAAGCGCCGGGTCTGGAATCCTTGCTGTCGGCGCAGAAGTAACCCAGGCGGAGGAACTGGAAACGGTCAGCGGGCTGGGCGGCGGCCAGACCGGCCTCCAGCTTGCAACCCTCCAACACCTCCAGGGAACCGGGATTCAGACACGTTAAAAAGTCCTTCTCCCCGCTATCGGGGTTCTCGTCGGCGAAAAGGTTGTCATACAGGCGCACTTGGGCATCCACAGCGGTGGCGGCGTCTACCCAGTGGATGGTGGCGCCCTTCACCTTCCGACCGTCGGCGGGGTCGCCGCCCCGGCTGTCGGGGTCGTACTCAGCGGCAATTTCCGTGACATTTCCCGCCTCGTCCGTCTCATAACCCACGCATTTGATAAGGTAGGCCCCCTTCAGGCGGCATTCCGGCCCGCCGGGGTACAGGCGCTTATACTTGGGGACGGGATCGGGCAGAAAGTCGTCTGCCTCCACCCACAGCTCCCGGGAGAAGGTGACCTGCCGGGTTCCGGCGGTGGGGTCCAGGGGGTTGTTTTCCACGGGCAGCGTCTCGCTCTGACCGGCGGGGTAATTGGTGATGACCAGCTTTACAGGCCGCAGCACGGCCATTGCCCGTTGGGCGTGGTCGTTCAGGTCCTCCCGCAGGCAGTGCTCCAAAAAGCCAAATTCCACCACGTTGGCAGCCTTGGCAACGCCGATGCGCTCGCAGAAATTGCGGATAGAGCGGGGGGTATAGCCGCGCCGCCGCAGACCGCACAGGGTTGGCATGCGGGGGTCATCCCAGCCGTCTACCCGGCCTTCCTCCACCAGACGGCGGAGCTTCCGCTTGGACATGACGGTGTAGTTGATGCCCAAGCGGGCGAACTCAATCTGTCGGGGCCTGCTGGGCAGCTCACAGTTGTCAATTACCCAGTTGTAAAGGGGGCGGTGTGCCTCAAACTCCAGGGAACACAGGGAATGGGTGATCCCCTCCAGGGCGTCCTGAATAGGGTGGGCGAAGTCGTACATGGGGTATATGCACCACTTATCCCCATGGCGGTGGTGGGGAAGGTGATTGATCCGGTAAATGACAGGGTCGCGCATGTTAAAGTTGCCGCTGCCCAAATCAATTTTGGCCCGCAGGGTCATGGCGCCGTCGGGAAATTCCCCCGCCCGCATCCGGCGAAACAGATCCAAACTCTCCTCTACGGGGCGGTCGCGCCAGGGACTTCTGGCCGGAATGCCTACGCCGCCCCGGTACTCCCGGAACTCCTCGGGGGTAAGCTGGCACACATAGGCCAGACCCTTCTGTATCAGAAGCTCCGCTTGGCGGTAGTCTTCCTCGAAGTAGTCCGAGCCGTAGAAAAAACGGTCCCCCCAGTCGAAGCCCAGCCAGTGGATGTCCTCTTTAATGGCGTCCACAAATTCCTCGTCCTCTTTGGTGGGGTTGGTGTCGTCCATGCGTAGGTTGCACAGGCCGCCGAACTTTTCGGCGGTTCCGAAGTCGATGGTCAAAGCCTTGCAGTGGCCGATATGAAGATAGCCGTTGGGCTCAGGGGGGAAGCGAGTGTGGACCTGCATCCCGGCAAAGCTGCCGCCCTCAGCGATGTCCTCTTGAATGAACTGATGGATAAAGTTCTGGCTCTCTGCCCCGCTCTCCTCAACCGTGGTTTCGATTTTGTCAGACATAATTATCCTCTCCTCCTTTTACAATAGGGTTATTCTACATCAGGACAGGGAACCTTGCAAGTATTTTCAAAGATTTCTGAAAAAATCGCAGGTTGTAATATTAAATGCGAAAGAACACGAAGCCCCACGAACGGGGCGGTTCGATTCTATCGCATTTATTTTTTTATACCACGGAAGGCCGGGAAAGTCAAGGAAAAGAGGTGAAAAGATGGCGCAACGGCAGCATCCGCCATTGTATTCCACCCTGGATCATGTACAGCACTGCACAAAACACATCATAATAAATCATATTTTCGGGGCCGAGTCGTTTTCTTTCTTGTCGCTTTTGTCAAAAGTTTTTAAACAAGCCCTATGCACTTGCAAATATGGACGATACTCCAAACAAAATTGATTAGCCCCTGCGTCAGTTAACGCAGGGGCTGATTTTGTATTACCACTTACTCATAATTTTTCCGTACATCTGCCGTTTTTCCTCTTCAAACCGCTGGACCAGGACAATTACGGTGTCGCCCACCTGGAAGTCGGAGTCCTCGTGCTGGTAGGAGTAGTTGCACATACAGACAGTGCCGTCGGGCAGATTGCAGAACACGCCGCCGCCGTATTTCCCGGCGATGGTGGCGTACCGGCGGCTGCCCACGGGGTGGCGCTGCTCCGCGCCGTCGAAGGGGTTAGACTGGGTGGCCTTCACCGAAATCTGGAGGGTGTCTTTGTCCGGGTCAAAGATGAAGTCAATGGTCGCCCCAACCATGTTCTGGAGCACGAAGTCGGGCCGGGCCTGTTCCCGCTCCCACATCTCGGTGTCGGGGATGACCACCCGCACCCGGTAGGGTACGACAATGGCGCAGTACATGGTTTTCCGCTCCATCTCCCCGGTCTCCTTGTTCCGAACGCTGATGTGCAG
>JAAWCR010000005.1 GCA_022793355.1 Lawsonibacter sp.
CTCCGCTCCCGCAAAAACACCTCATAAATTCGTTTCATAGCGGACGCGTCCTCCGCCTGGGTGCCGGCAGACTCGCAGATGAAGGTGGGGGACCAGCCCCGGCGGGCAATCTCCGCCGCCAGCGGCATCCAGTCCGGACCGTAGCCATCGTCATCCTCAAAGGTCCGGTGGCACTTCTCCCCACCCTTGGGGGTAAACTGTATGTGGGAAAAGTGGCTGTGGAAGGTCCGGGCCCGCTCCCGCCCCAGCACCTCCTCCACCCGGTCCAACATACGGCAGAAGGCCTCCTGGCCGTCGTCCGCCCCTAGGGAGCGGGCGTAGAGATGGCCGAAGTCGATACAGGGCGCCAGCCGCCCGTCCAGGGTACACAGCTCCAGCACCTCGTCCAGGTCCCCCAGCTGGTTGATCTTCCCCATGGTTTCGGGGCAGAGGGTAATGTGGCGGAAGCCTTGGCGGTCGCAGGCGGCGATCACCTCAACAAGGGATCTTTTCGCAATGTCCAGGGCCTCCCGGCGGGGGCGTTTCATCAGCGCCCCGGAGTGGATCACCACCCTTGCCGCCCCCATCCAGTCTGCGACCTGACAGCCGGCGGTGATATAGCCGATGGTCTTTTGCAGGGCGTCGGGGTCCGGGTTGGCCAGGTTGATGAAGTAGGGGGCGTGGAGGGACAGCGTGATTCCCGCCGCTCTGGCGTTCTCCCCAATCTTGCGGGCGGCTTCCTCCCCCACGTGGACCCCCTTGCCGCACTGGTACTCGTAGCAGTCCAGCCCAAAGTCCGCAATCCACTTGGGCGCGGCCAGAGAGGACTTATACACTTTGGAAAAGCTCTCCGAGTTGCCCGCCGGGCCGAATTTCGCGCTCACAGGAAGGGCCTCCTTTTTCCCAGCTCCCGGAAGGGGGTCTCAATGGCGTAGCGGACATAACGAAAGGGGTTGCCCGCCAGACGAATGGGCCGGACCAGCAGGGGGGTCACTCCGGCGTTGTTGGCCCCCAGGGTGTCGGTAAAAATCTGGTCCCCCACCATAACGGTCTCTTCCGGCTTCGCCTCCATGCGCGCCATGGCCCGGAGGTAGCCTGCCCTTTTCGGCTTGCCTGAGCGGCCCTGATAGGGGATGCCCAGCTTTTCCGCAAAATTTTTGGCCCGCCCCGGCTTGCGGCTGTTGGACAGCAGAAAGAGCCGGATGCCGGCGGCCTCCAGCGCCTGCTTCCAGGCCATAAGCTCCGCCGGGGGCTCCGTAACCCGATAGGCCACCAGGGTGTTGTCCAAATCGGCCAGCACCAGGCGGATTCCTTTCCGGGCCAGCATTTGGGGGGAAATATCTGTAATCGAGGGGTAAACTCCCCGTGGGATGGGTGACAAGGCCATAATCTGCTCTCCTTCATTGGCGCGGTTCTAATCCGCTGCCGCTGTTCATAGGCTGTACAGCGTAGTATAGCACAAGCAAACGCTTTGGACAAGGGGGATGCGCCATGCCGCAGGACACCTTTATTATCACCCTTCCGCCCCGGCAGCTGCCCGCCCTTCAGGGGTGGCGGGTTACCCCCGCCCATCTGGCCTACCGGCTGGGACCGGGGCCCCACCTGTTCCGGGCGGACAACACCGTACCCAGGGGCGGGCTGATGGTGGTGGACGACCGGGGCTTCGACGGCCTGGGCCCCACCGGGCCGCTGTGTCAGGAGATTTTGCGGGAGTGCCAGGCCAGGGGCTTCTCCGGCGCCATCCTGGACTTTGACAGCCGCCTGCCCCCACTGGAGCAGATTGCCGGACAGCTGGACGAACAATTCGCCCGCCGGGGCTGGAGCCTCTATGTCACCGAGCCCTACGCCGCCCGGGCGCTCCACGCCCGGGTGATGATCCCCTCCGCCCTGTCGGGGGGCTCCCTCCAGCGGCGTCTGGAGGAGGCGCTGGAACGCTTTGGGGAAAACCGGGCGGTTCTGGCACTGGAAAAACGGGCGGAGGATTTTCCCCTGCCCTCTCCCTCCGGCTCCGGCCAGCCGCTCACCGGTCAGGAGCTGGAGGAGCTGCGGCAGCGGCTGTCCCCCTCTGTGTTCTTCTCCAATGACCTGTGCGCCCGGTACTTCACCTATACGAGCCGGGACAGCGGGGGGCACTTTGTCCTCTTTGACGACGGGGATACCCTGCGCAGAAAGGTGGAGGTGGCCCGGCAGCTGGGCGTTCACAGCTTTCTCGCCCCCTGGGCGGAGATCTCCGGCTACGCCGCCCGCCTGGGCATTCAGCGCAAGCCGGAGCAGCAGCGGCAGGGGAGGCGTTGAGACCGTTTACTCCTTTACTCCCTCGCCGCCCGCAGGATGTCTATCGTATCCCGAATCGCCAACTCAGTATCCCAAAGAAAGCTCCAAACCACATAAAACCCATCCGCGCGGGGGTCTTTCACCCGCCCCAGTCCATACATCATCAATTCTATGGCGTTGATTCCACAGTGAATCCGTCTCAGCGGCTCTTCCAGTTCTATAAGTAGGTCTCTTTCATCCATCTTCATCTTTCCCCCTTCTATCTTGATTTCCATACGGATATCATATTATAATTATCACACAAAATTGGTATATCGTCAAGATATCCAAACAGATATCATAAGGGGGAGAATGTTATGGGATTTTACCGGCGCATACGAGAACTCCGGGAGGACCACGACCTTACGCAGCGCCAACTGGCCGCAAAGCTTAATATGACGCAAACCCAATATTTCCGCTATGAGCAGGGATATCGGGATATTCCCACCGACATTTTAATTGCGCTGTCCCAGATGTACCACACGTCCACAGACTACATTTTAGGGCTGACGGATAACCCCGGCAAACCCAAATAAAGGGGATTGCCGCCGCTGCCCTGCGTCCGGTCTTATCGCGTTTTCCTGCGTTCCTCAGCCGGAAATCCCCCCGATTCACACAGTTTCCTTGGAGATAATGCCGTTGACATCCGCCGCCTGTTGGATTATTATGTATTCTGTATTAATATTGCAATATGACGCGCATCTTGTCAAAGCGAGGTTTTTTCCAAATGACCCACTCTTTTTTCGGCGGGGTATACCCCGCCACCCGCAAAGATATGACCCGGCGCAAGCCCATGACCCGCCTGTCCCGGACGCCCAGGGAAATCGTCATTCCCCTGCTCATGTGCGCCGACGGGCCGGCCACCCCCCTGGTCCGCCCCGGCGACCCGGTGACCGTGGGCCAGCCCATTGCCCGCCGGGGCGAGACCGGAGCGGCGGCCCACGCCAGCATCTCCGGCCGGGTGAGCGCCATTGAACACCGCCCCCACCCCTGGGGCGGGATCTCTCCCGCCATCGTCATCAGCAACGACGAACGTAATGAGCCTTACGCCGGCCAGCTCCCCCCTCTGGACCCCCGGCAGTTCACCCTGACCCAGGTGCTGGAGCGGGTGGAGGCTGCGGGCGTAGTGGGCATGGGGGGCGGTGCCTTCCCCACCCAGGACAAGATTGCCCTGTCTGCCGGGAAAGTTGACACCCTTATCGTCAACGCCGCCGAGTGTGAGCCTTACGTCACCGCCGACTACCGGCTGCTGCTGGAGCGCAGCGAGAACATCCTCCGGGGCGCCCAGGCGCTGGCCCTCTGCTTAGGCGCGGAGCGGGTGGCGGTGGTCACCGAGGGGGACAAGCTCAACGCCGTGGAAGCGGTGGAACGCCGCCTGCGCCGCAAGGGCGCCAGCCGGGTTCAGATTCTCCCCGTGCGCACCCGCTACCCCCTGGGTGCGGAAAAACAGATTATTCAGACTGTCACCGGCCGGGAGGTGCCCCCCCGGGGCTCCCCCCTGGATGTGAAATGCGTGGTATTCAATGTGGCCACTGTCTACGCCATCCACGACGCCCTGTTTCAGGGCCGTCCCCTCACCCACCGGGCGGTCACTATCACCGGCGGGGCCGTCACCCGTCCCCGAAACCTGTGGGTGCCCATCGGCGCCCCTCTACGCTACCTGCTGGAAGCTTGCGGCGGACTAAAGGAGGAGCCGGACCGGATGCTTATCGGCGGGCCTATGATGGGCATCGCCCTCACCAACCTGGACGCGCCGGTAACCAAGGATACCAACTGCCTGGTCTGCCTCACCGGCTGGGAGCACAAGCCGGACACCCCCGGCGGCATATGTATCCGCTGCGGGAAGTGTGTGGCCGCCTGTCCTATGCACCTGGCCCCCACCATCATCCGCCGCGCCCTGGAGGATCGGGACCTGACCCGGCTGTCCAAGTACCACCTGGAGGACTGCAACTCCTGCGGCTGCTGCTCCTTCATCTGCCCTGCCCAAATTCCCCTGGTGGAGACGGTGGCCCAGGCCGCCAGCTTTGTAAAGAGAGAGGGGGCTCCCCAATGATTGCCAGCCACATGCCCAGGAGACTGTCCCCCCAGCTGCGCCAGCCCTCCACTACCCGCGCCATGATGGTGGACGTCATCGTGGCCCTGATTCCCTCCCTGGGCATGGCCGTGTTTTTCTTCGGCCCCAGGGCTCTGGTCCTCACTGCTGTGTCTGTGGTATCCTGCGTCCTGTTTGAACTGCTCTACCGCCTGCTCACCTGGCAGAGCATCCCCATCGGAGACCTGTCCGCCTGCGTCACCGGTCTGCTGCTGGCCCTGAGCCTGCCCGCCAGCGCCCCCTACTGGGTGCCGGTGATGGGGGCCGCCTTTGGCATCATTGTGGTCAAGCAGTTCTATGGCGGCCTGGGCCGGAACTTTATGAACCCCGCCCTGGCCGGGCGGATGCTGGCCGGCACCCTGCCCATCCTCATGACTACCTGGCCCCAGCCTATGCAGAAACTGTCCCTCACCGCCGCGGACGCGGTGTCCGCCGCCACCCCCATGGCCTACCTCCACGAGGGCTCCCTGCCACCCCAGCCCCTGGACGTCATGTTTCTGGGCCAGCGGGGCGGCTGTATGGGAGAGGTCTCCGCCTTCATGCTTCTGCTGGGCCTGATCTATCTGATTCTGCGCCGGGTTATCTCCCTGCGGGTGCCCGCTGGCTATCTGGGCACGGTGGCCCTCTTCGCTCTATTCTCCGCACCGGAGGGCGTGTCCCCCCTTCTCTGGACCGCCTACCAGCTGATGGGCGGTGGCCTGCTTATGGGCGCTGTCTTTTTTGCCACTGACCCCGCCACTTCCCCGGTCACGCCCCGGGGACAGGTGGTATTCGGCGTCGGCTGCGGACTACTCACCGTCCTGCTGCGGGACAGCAGCCCCTACCCCGAAGGGGTGGGCTGGGCCATCCTTACCATGAACTGCATGGTCTGGCTGCTGGACCGGCTGGGCCTGCCCCGGCGGTTTGGCGTCAGCAACTTCGCCGCCACACGGGCCGTTTTAGCCCGCGGATGGGCAAATCTGGCTGAGATTAAACTGGTCAAGCCGGACATTCATTGGAAGCCCGCCGCCCGCCAGGAGGGACAGGCCCCCGGCGAGGCCCATCTGGATCAGCTGCACGCCCTCGTCGGGACCGGCGGTCCCCTGGCCGCAGTGCTTCTGGTCACCTGTCTGGTCCTCTTTGGCGTCCACCGGTATACCGATCTGCACACCGCCCGGGCAGAGATCCAGGCCCAACAGGAGCTGCTGGCCCAGGCCATGCCCCAGGCCGTGGTGGGCGCTGAAACCCCCTACCGGGCCAACGGCGCGCTGTCCATCACCGCCGGTTACGGCGGGGATGGACAGCTCCTTGGCTACTGCGTAGAGGTGCAGAGCCAGGGCTTCGGCGGCCCCATCACCATGACGGTGGGGGTGGATCTGAACGGTACGGTCACCGGCGTTGCAATCGACAACCACAGCGAAACCGACCGGGTGGGCACCATCGCCATGACCCCCGAGGCGCTGGCCCGCTACGTGGGCCGGTCCGGCACCCTCCGAACCTCCGGCGACAACTCGGTGGATGTGGTGGCCGGAGCCACCGCCACCTCCAAGGCCATCACCGCCGGGGTCAACCGGGCGTTGAACATTGTGGCTAATCTGGATATGGGAGGAGAAATCAACTATGTGGACAGTCAATAACCTCCCATTCAGAAGGAGGCGCATTCTATGAATACGGCCCTGGAGTTGGCCGGGGTGGCCCTGGCCGCCCTGCTGTCTGAAAATCTGGTGCTGGTCACCTGTATGGGCATCGGCACTCACAGGGAGTCCTTCAACAAGCCCAAAGAGGCCCTCCGCACCGGTCTCTGCCTCACCCTGGTGATGGCGCTGGGGGTATTCTTCGCCTGGCTACTCAATTACTTCCTCCTCGCCCGCTTCCGCCTGGAGTACTTTCGGGTGCTGGCCTTCTCCCTGCTTATCCCCTCCCTGGTGGCCCTGCTGCGCAAATTTTTCCAGTTGTGTGTCCCGGAGCTGTCCCGGCGGGTGGACGACAACTTGGCCTCCATCTCCACCAACTGCGCTGCCCTGGGTTCTGCTCTGCTGGTGGCCCAGCGCAGCTACAGCCTGGGTGCCGCCATGGTCTTTGCCCTGTGCGGCGGCATCGGCGCCACCCTGGCCCTGGCCAGCTTCGCCAGCCTCCAGAAGGAAGTGGACCTGAACCGCTGCCCCAAATCCTTCCGGGGCGTCCCGATACAGCTAATCACCGCCGGGCTGATGGCTATGGCCCTGTTGGGGTACTACGGGCTGTACCTGGGGGACTGAGCTCTGCCCTTGATACGAAAAAAGTGCCGCCTGACAGGCGGCACTTTCTCATTATACCTTTCGAATCGACGAGATGCTTCCGGCAATTTCCTTGGCCACCTCCGGATTGTTCATGGTGTACAGGTGAATGCCCTCCACACCGCCGGCAATCAGGTCGGAAATCTGGTCGATGGCGTAGGCGATGCCAGCCTCTCTCAGCGCCTCCGGGTGATCGCCGTAGCGGGCCAGGATGCGGGTAAGCTTGCCGGGCAGGCTGGCTCCGCACATGGACACCATGCGCTGAATGGAGCTCTTGGACAGCACCGGCATAATGCCCGCCTCAATGGGGACGTTGATACCGGCGATGCGGGCCCGTTCCAGAAAGCGGAAAAAGTCCTCGTTGTCAAAGAACAGCTGGCTGACCAGGTGCTGTGCCCCCGCGTCCACCTTCTCCTTCAGGTGGCGGATATCGCTGACCAGATCCGGGCTCTCCAGATGTCCCTCGGGGTAACAGGCGGCGGACACGCCGAAGTCCCCCCGCTCCCGGATGTAGCGCACTAAGTCGCCGGCGTATTTGAAATCGGCCTTGGGGGGACAATCCGGGTTTACATCTCCCCGCAGGGCCAGAACGTTCTCCACTGCATCGGTTTTCAGGTCGGCCAGCAGTCGATCCACGTCCTCCTTTCCGGCGGCCACACAGGTCAGGTGGGCCATGGCAGGGATGTGGTACTGGTTCTCAATGAGGGCGGCAATCTCCCGGGTGGTCTGGTTCACCTTGGATCCGCCCGCCCCAAAGGTGACGCTGATAAAATCGGGGCGGATGTCCTTCAAGCCGTCCAGCGTCCTGTAGATGCTGTCTACCGGGTCATTTTTCTTGGGAGGAAAGACCTCGCAGGAAAACACAGTGCGTCCCTTGCCAAATAACTCGCATAATTTCATTGTAATCGCTTCTTTCTGTCATATAGTACGGGGGGCAGCCTGCCGCCGCCCCTGCCATCAAATGTCCAGCTCCAGCAGCACCGGGCAATGGTCGCTGCCCTCAACGCCGGACAGGATCTCCGCTCGGAGTATTTTGTCCCTCAGGCGGTCGGAGACGATAAAGTAGTCGATACGCCACCCGGCGTTGTTTTTCCGGGCGCTGAACCGGTATGACCACCAGGAGTAGGCCCCCTCACGGTCCGGATAGAGGGCGCGGAAGGTGTCGGTAAAGCCGGAGGAGAGCAGGGCGGTCATCTTCTCCCGCTCCTGGTCGGAAAATCCGGCGTTCCCCCGGTTGGTCTTGGGGTTTTTCAGGTCGATCTCCTGGTGAGCCACGTTCAGGTCGCCGCAGTAAATCACCGGCTTGGTCTTGTCCAGGGACATAAGGTAGTCCCGCAAGTCGTCCTCCCACTCCATACGGTAGTCCAGGCGCTTCAATTCGTTCTGGGCATTGGGGGTGTAGCAGCACACCAGATAGAAGTTCTCATACTCCAGGGTAATCAGCCGGCCCTCGTGGTCGTGCCGGTCGATATCCATGCCATAGGCCTCGGCGGCAGGGGCGTGAGGCGTAAAGACGGCGGTGCCGGAATAGCCCTTCTTTTCGGCGGAGTTCCAGAACTCCAGCACCCCTTCCCCCAGGGGGACGTTCGCCTGCCCCCGCTCCATCTTGGTCTCCTGAAGACAGAGGAAGTCAGGCATATAACTTTGGTAAAAATCCAAAAACCCCTTTTTCATACAAGCCCGCAGGCCGTTTACATTCCAGGAAATGAATACCATTATTCTCCTCCGTCCTCCTCAAGAACCCGCACCTGAATTTCCAGCACCCGGCGGTGCTCCACCCGGGTCACGGTAACGTCCAGGCCCTCGGCCGCAAAGTGGTCCCCCGCCTCGGGGACTCGGCCCACCTGCTCCAGCACCCAGCCGGAGACAGTGGCTGCGTCGCAGCTTCCCTTCACCTGAAACAGGTCGTACATGTCGTCCAGGTCGGCGGAACAGGCAATCACATAGCTGCCGTCGGCCTGCTTCCGGAACATCTCAATTACCTCGTCGTGTTCGTCCCAGATTTCTCCCACCAGCTCCTCCAGAATGTCCTCCAGGGTGGCGATGCCCTGGGTTCCGCCGTACTCGTCCACCACTATAGCCATGTGGGCCTTGTTTTTCTGGAGGATGCGCAGCAGCTCGGACACCTTGGTATTGCCGGTAGTGTAAAACACCGGGGACTTGAGGTTGGTCACCATGGTCTCCCCCCGGTAGCGGGCAGCGTAGAAGTCCTTCTCATGGATAACCCCCACGATGTTGTCCACCGTCTCGTGGTAGATGGGGATGCGGGAGTAGCCTGTCTCCGCGAAGAGGGCGGCAATCTCCTCCATGGTGCTCTCCTCATCGGCGGCGGTCAAATCCACCCGGGGGGTGAGAATCTCAGACACCTCCAAGTCGTTGAACTCAATGGCGTTGCGAATTAAATCGCTCTCGTGCTCGTCCAAGCCGCCCTCGTTCTCCGCCTGGTCCACCATGCCCACCAGCTCCTCCTCGGTGATGCCGTCGTCCCCCTTGGAGCGAAACACCTTGCTCATCAGCCGCTTCCACTGACCGAACAGGAAATTCAGGGGGGTGAATACCACCATAAACAGCTTAAGCAGGGGCTGGGCAAACATGGCGAAGTCCTCCGGCCGCTCCTTGGCCAGGCTCTTGGGGGTGATTTCACCAAAGACCAGGATGATGATGGTCAGGGCCACGGTCGCCACGGTGGGGCCATACTGGTGGAACCACTTGGTACACAGCACGGTAGACACGGTGGTGGCGGTAATATTCACGATGTTGTTGCCAATCAGAATAGTGGAAAGCAGCCTGTCATACTCCTCCGCCAGCTCCAGGGTTTTGGCGGCCCGGCGGCTGCCATTCTCCGCCCGGTTTTTCAGGCGGATGCGGTTGAGGGAGGTGTAGGCTGTCTCGGTGGCGGAAAAATAGGCCGACATGACGACTAAAATTAAAAGAGTAACTATCATGGCGATACTGGCACTGTCTACTTCCATGGGGAACGAATCGACTCCTTTTTTCATAATAAATGTAATTTTTGCGGGGGGCATTTTCCTCGGGCGGCTGTAGGCCACCTCCATTGGCAAAAAACCGGTTTATTTCGCCGCGTATTGGGAAAACTTTCAATACACTGTTTAAGCAAGGAGTATACCACACCTGCCCGGGGAATGCAAACCTATTTTACCCTCCGGCTGAAAAGCTTCACATTTTTTTAACAAAAAAGGCGGGAAAAGGCTTGACGGCAGGGGACAGGCGTGATATAGTAGGCGATACCTGTGAAAAGGGGCTTTTTCTGCTGTCCGGATACGGTGTCCGGGGAGCGGACCCCTCTACCTACGGGACACAGGGAGGCAACTGCCGCGTTCCACCGTAGCTTTCGGGCGCCCTTGTGCGCTCTTTGTACGCTGGAGACGGCAAGAGGACAGGCCGTATCCGGCGTTTTTTCGCCCCGTGCGGTTTGCCCAAAAAATGAAGGAGGTGCCGAACAAATGGCAGCAAAAGCCGGCGCTCGCATTAAGATCACCCTGCGGTGCTCTGAGTGCAAGCAGAGAAACTACAACACATTCAAGAACAAAAAGAATACCCCCGACCGTCTGGAGTTGAACAAATACTGCCCCTTCTGCAGGAAGCACACCGTTCACAATGAGACGAAGTGATTGGCTCAACGCCTGAAATGAAAGAAGGGTATCCGAATGGCTGAGAACGAAAAGGCCGTGCAGGCCAAAAAAGAGAAGAAAACCGACAAGCCCGGCTTCTTTACCCGCATGGGCAAGTGGTTCCGGGATATGAAGAGCGAGCTGAAAAAGGTCCAGTGGCCCACCCGCAAGCAGACCATCAACAACACGCTGATTGTCATCGCCTGCGTGGTGGTGGTTGGTGTGTTTATCGCCCTGTTTGACTTTGTAGCCGGCGAGGCGATCGGCCTGCTCATCGGCGCCTTCAAAGGGTGACGCGAATGGCGGACAACGCAAACTGGTATGTGGTCCACACCTATTCCGGCTATGAGAACACGGTGAAGGCCACCATCGAAAAGTATGTCGAAAACCGCAGCATGCAGGAGCTGATTCACGAAATCAGCATCCCCTTGGAAACCGTCACTGAAATTACGGACAGCGGCCCCAAGGACGTGGAGCGCAAGGTGTTCCCCGGCTATGTCCTGGTAAAGATGGTGATGAACGACGAGACCTGGCATGTGGTGCGCAATATCCGGGGCGTTACCGGCTTTTTGGGCGAGGGCAACAAGGCCATCCCCCTGAGCGAGGCCGACGTGGCCGCCCTGGGCGTGGAGAAGCGGGAAGTCGTGGTCAGTTATGAGCTGGGCGACACCGTGCGCATCACCGACGGCGCCCTCGAGTCCTTCCTGGGCACCGTGGACGAGATCGACCTGGACAACGGCAAGGTCCGGGTGGTGGTGTCCATGTTTGGACGCGAAACCCCCGTGGAGCTGGAGCTGGACCAGGTAGAACCGGCAAACACCTGATCTGTGGGGTCCGGCCGCCTGGGCGGGCCACGCAATGGCGGGCGGATGATATCCGCCCTTACAGAAAAAAACGCAGCAAAGTGGGAGGAGCGTTTCGCTCCGCCAAACGACCACATTTTTCAAATGGAGGTGCTCTTTCGTGGCACAGAAAGTAACTGGATACGTAAAATTACAGATTCCCGCCGGCAAGGCGACTCCCGCCCCCCCGGTCGGTCCCGCCCTGGGTCAGCATGGCGTGAACATCGCCGCCTTCACCAAGGAGTTCAACGAGCGGACCAAGAACGACGTGGGCCTTATCATCCCCGTTATCATCACCGTCTACGCCGACCGCTCCTTCACTTTTATCACCAAGACGCCCCCCGCCCCCGTGCTGATTAAGAAGGCCTGCGGCATTGACAAGGCCTCCGGCGTGCCCAACAAGAACAAGGTGGCAACCATCAGCAAGGAGGACGTGCGTAAAATCGCCGATACCAAGATGCCCGACCTCAACGCCGCCTCCATTGAGGCCGCTATTAGCATGATCGCCGGTACTGCCCGCTCCATGGGTATCCTGGTGGGC
>JAAWCR010000065.1 GCA_022793355.1 Lawsonibacter sp.
GGGAAAAATACAAGGCCCAATCCCAGTTTTCCCAAAACGACAATCAGCCCCGGCCGTTGGCCGGGGCTGATTGCCTGTGTGTGTTGTAAAAGGAGAGGGAGAAATGGGAGATACATGGTGTAGCTTGGCTACGGTGTTATCATAAGATATAAATACGGCGATTTCGTGACCTTCCCGTGAACTTTTTGTAAACTTCCGTGTTTCAAGGTTTCCATACGACAAACCGCCCCGACCAATGGCCGGGGCGGCTCGCCTGTGTGTTGTAAAGGAGAGAGAAAGGAGATACATTTATTTCATTCACTTGGCTACGATACCATCATAAGCTATGAATACGGCTAAATCATGACCTTCAAATGAATTTTTTGTGAACATTCGCCGTTATGCGGTCTCTTTTCTCTCTCTCTTCGGCTCCAGTCCAGGCGTCCGTCCGCTAGACGGCGGGGTAGAACAGGCCGGTGTCAACGCCGATGGGCGGGAACCCGAACTTTTGGGCCGCGAACAGCCAGACAATGAGCAGGATGGTCCAGAAAATCAGGAATGCGATGGAGTAGGGCAGCATGGTGGCGGTGATGGTGCCGATGCCGGCCTTCCTGTCATAGCGCTGGGCAAAGACCACGATGACGGCAAAGTAGGTCATCAACGGGGTGATGACGTTGGTGCAGGAATCGCCGATGCGGTAGGCCAGCTGGGACAGCTCCGGGCTGAAGTTCAGCAGCATAAACATGGGGACAAACACCGGGGCCAAAATGTTCCACTTGGCGGAGGCGGAGCCCATAAACAGGTTCATGAAGGCAGAGAAGAGCACAAAGATAACCATCAGCGGAATGAGGCCGATGTTGATGGACTCCAGGAAGTTGGCGCCGTTCAGGGCAATGATGGTGCCCAGCTTGGTGTATTCAAAGTACTTGATAAACTGGGCGGAGACAAAGGCCAGGGCCAGGAAGGAGCCCATGGTGGACATGGACTTGGACATGGCGTTGCACACCTCCCGATGGTCCTTGAAGGTGCCCACGGTTTTGCCAAAAGCCACGGCGGGCAGGAAGAACAGCAGGGCGATGAGGAGCACGATGCCCTCAATCAGGGGGGAGGCGGGGCGGCCCAGCAGCTTGCCGTCCACATTGCGGAAGAAGGAGTTGGCGGGAATGCAGCAGGCGATTATCACAACCACAAAGATAAGGGCCGTTATACCCGCCCGGCGCAGTCCCCTGCGCTCATCCTCGGTGATAATGGTGAGCGAGGCGTCCTCCTCCCCCAGCAGCTCTCCGTTGAAGGATTCCAGACGGGGCTCCACAATTTTGTCGGTGACAAAGGTGCCCACGGCAGTAATGAGAAAGGTGGAAACAAACATGAAGTAGAAGTTGCCCATTACGGCCACCTCGTAGCTGGAGTCCACGATGGACACAGCGGTCTGCGTGATACCGGCCAGCAGAGGATCGGTGGTGCCCACCAGCAGATTGGCGGAGAAGCCGCCGGACACGCCGGCGAAGGCGGCGGCCAGACCGGCCATAGGATGGCGGCCATAAGCCCGGAATACCATTGCCCCCAGGGGGATCAGCACTACATAGCCTGCGTCGGAGGCGATGTTGGACATAACGCCCAGGAACACCACCACGGGGGTGATCAGGGATTTGGGGGTGGCCTTTACAGTCTGCTTCAGCAGAGCGTTGATCATGCCGGACTGCTCCGCCACACCCACGCCCAGCATGGCTACCAGTACCATGCCCAGAGGAGCGTAGGAGGTGAAATTGCTCACCGCATGGGAAAAGATATAGGCCATGCCGTCCTTGGTCAGCAGGCTGACGGCGGTAACGGTGGTCTCCTTCATCTCCCCGTTGGAAATCAGATTTCCGGTGGCGGACACGCCCAGCGCGGCGCAGATAGCGGAGACGGCGATGATGAACAGACAGAAGATCGCGAACAGGGCAATAGGGTGGGGCAGCTTGTTGCCCACAGCCTCAATGCCGTTGAGCCAGCGGTTGTAGGCGCTGACCTTTTTGGGCGCTTCATGGTTTGACATGGGTTTCTCTCCTTATCAGCGTTCTAAAAATGTGTTGTCCTCACGTTTCCCTATGGTGCACAGGTTGGCGCAAAAAATCCTCCCCTCTCCCCCGCTTCCCCTGCGGGTTCTCCGCCTGTGAGGACTTGACATGTCCATTGTAGCATGAATCGGGAAGAATCGCAAGCAAAATGACGGAGAATGCTTTTCTTTGCCCCGCTTTGTTCGTCTTTTTCAATAAATTCTTCTGCGGCTCAATTTGTCCGCATTTTGAGGACACTTGATTTTATTCTGAATACGGCTGCGTTTTTTTGCAGGAATCCATTCATTTTCCTTGCCTATATCCGGATTCCATCTTGACAAATGACAGCTTCCATGAGATAATGTTAGGATTAAAATACCAATTTTAGAGGTTGCACGAACCTTTTTCAACCAGTTTAATGCTGTGAGGTGTTTTCTTTTCGTGAACTTTTTCCTGCGATTTTGTATCCAAAGCGAGGATATTCAGTCCCCTGAGACCCGCCGGAGGTGCGGTGTACTCTCCGGCGGGGTGGGCATCGCCCTCAATTTGCTGCTCTTCCTAGGCAAGCTGCTAGCGGGACTCCTCACCGCCTCCATCGCTGTCACCGCCGACGCCTTCAACAATTTGTCCGACGCGGCCTCCTCCGTTGTCACCCTCATCGGCTTCCGCCTGGCCGGCCGGGAGGCCGACGAGGAACACCCCTTCGGCCACGGCCGGATAGAATATTTGGCGGGGCTGGCGGTGTCCGCACTCATCCTGCTGGTGGGGGTGGAACTGGCGAAATCCTCCCTGATAAAGATATTCCGCCCGGAGCCGGTGGACTTCTCCGTCCTGTCGGCGGTGATTCTGGCCGTCTCCGTGGGAGTAAAGCTGTGGATGTTCTGGTTTAACCGGGGGCTGTCCCGGGCCATCCAGTCCGCCGCCCTGTCCGCCACCGCCGCCGACTCTTTGTCCGACGCAGTGGCTACCACCACGTTGCTGCTGGGCCTGCTGGCGGGACACTTCCTGAATCTGCCCCTGGACGGCTGGCTGGGGCTGGCGGTGGCCCTGTTCATCCTGCGCGCGGGCTGGGGGGCGGCCAAGGATACCATCGACCCACTACTGGGCCGCCCCATGGACCCGGAACTGGCCGCCGACATTGACCGCATCGTTCTGAGCCACAACTACATTCTGGGCATTCACGACCTGGTATATCACGACTACGGCCCCGGCCGGGCCATGATGTCCTTCCACGCCGAGGTGCCCGCCGGCGCGGACCTTCTGGAGGTCCACGACGTAATCGACCATATTGAGCGGGAGCTGAAAGCCAAACACCATATCGAAACCTCCATTCATATGGACCCAGTGGTGCGGGACAAGCGCACCGAGGCCCTGCGCCAACAGGTGAAGGAAATCGCCCAGGGTATCGGCCCCGTTCTCACTATCCACGACTTCCGCATCACCGCCGGCCCGATCCACACCAATCTGCTCTTCGACGTGGTGGTGCCTTACGGCTTTCCTCTGTCCGACGGGCAGGTGCGCTCCGCCCTCACCGAGGGCATCAAGAAGCTCTCCGACCGTTATTTCCCCGTTATCCAGGTAGACCACTCCTATGTGGCGGAGCAAAAATCGCCGTAATTTACAGATTATTCACCTAAGCGCTCCCATTTGCGCTATAATAGATGCAACAACTCTGTAGGGGCGGACATTGTCCGCCCGCCCCTTCCCAGGCATTTGGGGAGGGGGAAGGAAAACGAGGTGCCGTTTTATGTCGAAAAAGGTCCTGATTGTGGAGGACGACGCCAACATCGCCGAGCTGCTTCACCTCTATCTGGAGAAGGAGGGCTTTGAGACCCAGGTAGCCAAGGACGGCGGCAGAGGGGTGGAACTGTTCCGCTCCTTCCAGCCCGACCTGGTGCTGCTGGACATTATGCTGCCCATTATGGACGGCTGGTCCGTGCTCAAAAAAATCCGTGAGGGAGACAAAACCCCCGTCATCATGCTCACCGCCAAGGGTGAGACCGAGGACAAGGTATCCGGCCTGGAGCAGGGCGCGGACGACTACATCGTCAAGCCCTTTGAGATGAAGGAGGTACTGGCCCGCATCCACGCCGTACTGCGCCGCACCGGTGTGGAGGAGGAGACAGGGGAGAAAAAGCTGTCCTTCGACAAGCTGGTGATTAACCTGGACTCCTACGAGCTGCTGGTGGACGGCCAGCGGGTAGACACCCCGCCCAAAGAGTTGGAACTGTTGTTCCACTTAGCTTCCTCTCCCAACCGGGTTTTCACCCGGAACCAGCTGCTGGACGAGGTGTGGGGCTTCGACTATTTCGGCGACAGCCGCACGGTGGACGTCCACATCAAGCGCCTGCGGGAGAAGCTGGAGGACGTCAGCGACCAGTGGCGGCTGAAAACCGTCTGGGGCGTGGGCTATACATTTGAGCTGGGGACGGCGGGGTGACCATGCGCTCTCTATACCGACGTCAGCTTACCATGATGGTAAGCATCATGCTTATCTCCTTCACCCTGCTGGCCGGGGCCTTCATGCTGCTATCCTACCGCTATATCATCGGTGAGACCCGGGACTCCGTCAAGCGCAACGCCGGCTATATCTCCAGCTTTACCTCCACCTACTACCGGCACTACCTCACCCTGGATGTTCAGGATGAGTTCTACAGCAGCTATATGGCCTCCATCGCCATGATTTCCAACTCCCATGTCATCGTGGCCGACGGCGCCGGAAAAATCCTCTACTCCACCGACGGCAGCCACTTCTATCAGTACGAGGACAGCCAGCTCCCCGAGGGGCTGGTGACGCAGGTGCTGAACGAGGGCTCTTACAACGGCATGACCAACCTGGGCGGCATCTACCCGGAGCGGCGGTATATGTCCGCCCTCCCCGTCACAAACCAGGTGGGACCGCTGCCAGTGATACAGGGAATGGTGCTGGTGGCGGCCAGCGCCTCCAATCTGTCCGAGATGTGGGCCTCCACCGCCACCATCTTCTTTTTCTCCGCGGTGGTGGTGTTCCTGATTTCCGTGATTGCCAGCACCCTCACCTCCGCCTACCAGACCCGGCCCCTGAACGAGATGGCTGAGGCCGCCCGGAAATTCGGCCAGGGGGAATTCGACGTGCGGGTCACCGGCTACGAGGACCGGGGGGACGAGGTGAGCGACCTGGCCGAGGCCTTCAACTCCATGGCCAACTCTCTGGAGAAGGTGGAGAGCCAGCGTGCAGAATTCATCGCCAACGTCTCCCATGAGCTGAAAACCCCCATGACCACCATTGCCGGCTTCGCCGAGGGTATTTTAGACGGCACCATCCCCCCCGAGCGGGAGCGGGAGTCCCTGGAAATTGTGGTGTCGGAAACCCGCCGCCTCAGCCGTCTGGTGCGGCGAATGCTGGATTTGTCCCGGCTCAACGCCCTGGCCGAAAGCACCGTCACCGCCCAGGAGACCTTCGACCTTACCGAGGTCATGTCCCGGGTGCTCATCAGCCTGGAGACGAAAATCACCGACCGGCAGCTTGACGTGGAGGTCCAGATGCCGGAGGACAAGCTGATGGTCTGGGGCGACCCAGACTCCATCACCCAAGTGTGCTACAATCTGCTGGACAACGCGGCCAAGTTCGCCGCCCCCGGCACCGCTATCTCCATTCAGATTACCAAAAAGGATGGGAAAGCCCACACCAACATCCGCAACCTGGGGGCCACAATCCCGCCGGAGGAGCTGCCCCTGCTGTTCGAGCGGTTCCACAAGGCGGACTACTCCCGCTCCATGGACCGTGAGGGCGTAGGTCTGGGGCTGTATATTGTCAAGACTATTCTGGGCAACCTAAAGGAGAACATCACCGTAACCAGCGAGGACGGGGTGACCCAGTTCCACTTTACCCTGACGCTGGCGTAAGGTGCGCCCGGGCCGCTGCGGGTGGCGGTCTCTACTGTTTTTTCATGGGGGGAACTACTATGGACAACCGAAACGACCTGTGGCGGGGTGGCCCCTGGGAACAGCCTGCCCCCGTGTTTCCCGATCCGCCCGCCGTTCACATTCCGCCACCCACCACCCACTGGGATCGGCCGGACCTTCGGGCCAGGCACA
>JAAWCR010000066.1 GCA_022793355.1 Lawsonibacter sp.
GCTGGGCCAACGTGGCGGGCAAAAAAGAGGGGGAGGGCCCTCTGGCCGGCACCTTCGACTATATCGACGGGGACGACACCTTTGGCGAATCCACCTGGGAAAAGTCGGAGAGCGCCATGCAGAAGCAGGCCCTGGAGCTGGCCCTGAACAAGGCGGGGCAGGCGGCCTCGACGCTGGACTGGCTCTTCGCCGGGGATCTGCTCAACCAGTGCATCAGCTCCTCCTTTGCCGCCCGGGGGCAGGACGTCCCTTTCTTCGGCCTGTATGGGGCCTGTTCCACCATGGGGGAGGGCCTGGCCCTGGCCTCTATGACCCTGGACGGCGGCTTCGGGGAGTGGGCCGGGGTGGTGGTGTCCTCCCATTTCTGCACGGCGGAGCGGCAGTACCGCACCCCGCTGGAGTACGGCGGGCAGCGCACCCCCACCTCTCAGTGGACGGCCACCGCCTCCGGGGCGGCCATCCTGGCCCGGGAGGGCCCCGGGCCTTATATCACCCACATCACCGCGGGCAAAATCGTGGACAAGGGGGTCACCGACACCAACAACATGGGGGCGGCCATGGCCCCCGCCGCCCACGCCACCATCACCGCCCACTTCAACGACACGGGCCGTTCCCCCAGCAGCTACGACATGATTTTCACCGGCGATCTGGGGGTTCTGGGCAGTGAGCTGCTGATTGAGCTGCTGCGCAAGGACGGCATACAACTCCACAACCACGCCGACTGCGGGGCGATGCTCTTCGACATTTCCAATCAGGACGTCCACTGCGGCGGTTCCGGCTGCGGGTGCTGCGCCTCGGTGCTCACAGGGCATATCCTGAACGCCATGCAGGCTGGCAAGTGGAAAAACGTCCTCTTCTGCCCCACTGGCGCCCTCCACTCCCCCACCTCCGCTTTTCAGGGCGAGAGCATCCCCGGCATCTGCCACGCGATTGCGATTTCAACCACGAAATAAGGTGATTTTATGGAATATGTAAAAGCGTTCCTCTGCGGGGGCATCCTGTGCGTGATCGGCCAGGTGCTCATTGACAAGACTCCCCTCACCCCCGCCAAAATCCTGGTGGCCTACGTTACCGCCGGGGTAATCCTCAGCGGCGCGGGAGTATACCAATACTTGGTGGACTGGGGCGGCGCGGGGGCCACGGTGCCCCTTACCGGCTTCGGCCATCTGCTGGCCAAGGGGGTCAGGAAGGCGGTTTCCGAGGACGGCCTGATCGGCGCCCTCACCGGCGGCTCCACTGCTGCGGCGGGAGGGATCACGGCAGCGATTTTCTTCGGGTTTATGATCGCTCTCATCTGCAAGCCCAAACCCAAGACGTGAGAATAACCGCCTCCCCGTGAGGGAGGCGGTCTGGTTTTTCAGGAGATGTGCTCGTTCAGCCAGGTGACGTATTTGTCCCGCTTCATGATACCCAACAGGTATACATCGCCGTTTCGCATCGTCAGTTCAACGCCGAAGGGAAAGCAGGGCGGGGTGGTGCAGGTGCGCACCGAAGCGATGTCCTTCATCGCAATCTCCCAGCTGACCGACGCCGTGCCGATCAGGCCGGAGGCCAGGAAGGCCACCCGCTGGTCGGTCATGTACAGCTTGCCGGAGACCTGCCGCTTGCCAATCACCTGGGGCATCTTCCAGCAGTCGCAGCCCACCTTCTGGGCGAAAATCTCCTCCCCTGGCCGGGGGTCAAAGGTTGGTTTGGCCATAATTGTTCCTCCTCATCTGTTTTTATGTACTCGAACGGCGGAACGGAGGGGGTGGAGCCCTCCAGCCCCCTCAGTCCGCCGCCGAGACGAATAAAGCGGCACAGGACTTCATCACCCTGCACCGCTCAAAACAAACAGCACTTTCCCCATTTTGCCTTGAAAAGAAAGCTGGAAGGCGTTATAATCGGGGTGGCGCAAGTTTTCTTGCTGTGCGGGAGCCATTCTCTCCTGCGCAGGGGTAGGGGGAGCTCTTACCTCCCCTTACCCTGCCCTATTCATCTCACAGGCTCATTTTATACCAAAATTTCTCACGATGCAAGAGCTATTTCAAAATTCAGGGCCGGCGCAGCTGCGCCGGCCCTGGTCTTATTCCTTCTCCACCGAGGAGGCCGGAACCTCCAGGCGCATCAGGTCGATGTTCTGGGTGATGCTTTCAATCATACCGGAGGAAGCGAAATCCCGGGCCTGCCGGACGGCGTTCTGGATGGCGTAGGCGTTGGAGGATCCATGGGCCTTGATCACCGGCTTGGAAATGCCCACCAGGGCGGTGCCCCCCACCTCGCTGGAATCCATCTGCTTTTTAAAGTCCTTCAGGCCTCCGGACACCAGCAGGGCGGCCAGCTTGGTGATTAAATTCTTCTTGAACATCTTTTTTATCTCCCGGGCAAGGAATAGCCCCGTGCCCTCCATGGTTTTCAAAAAGATGTTCCCCGAGTAGCCGTCGGCCACAATCACGTCCACCGCGCCCTCCACCGCCTCCCGAGCCTCCACGTTGCCAACGAAGTGGATGCGCCCGGCCTCTCCCGCCGCCTCCAGCATGGGGTGTACCGTGGTCTGAAGGGCGGTGCCCTTGGAGGGCTCTGTGCCGATGTTCAGCAGCCCCACCTTGGGGTTGGGCCGGCCCAGCACCTTCTCGGCGTAGTAGGAGCCCATATAGGCAAACTGCAATAAGTATTCCGGGGGACACTCGGCGTTGGCCCCGCAGTCGATAAGGACCGCCCCGCCGTTCCCTGTGGGCACCACGGGGGCCAGGGCCGCCCGGCGGATGCCCTTGATGCGCTTGGTAACCAGGGTGGCCCCGGACAGCAGCGCCCCGGTGGACCCGGCGGAGACAAAGGCGTCCCCCGCCCCCTCCTTTAAAAGGGTCAGGCCCACGGTGAGGGAGGAGTCCTTTTTCTTCCGAAAGGCGGTGGCGGGGTCGTCGCACATCTCCACCACCTCGCTGGCGTGGGTCACCGCCACCCCGGGGGGCAGGTCGCTGATGCCATTGTCCGCCAGGGTCTTGAGAATCTCCTCCCCGCGTCCCACCAGAATGATCTCCACTCCATACTCTTTGTTGGCCTGAATGGCCCCCATGACCGGGGCCTGGGGCGCGTTGTCCCCGCCCATGGCGTCTACAATAATCTTCATAGTTTTCCCTCTTTCTGTAACGGTCTCGGTTCGTCTATCAGACCCAGGAGGTAATCGGCGGACACGTTGTAGTGCTGACAAATCGCGGCCAGCTTGTCAAAGGAGGTGCCTTGTTTTCCGTTTTCAATCGCGCTCACTTGGGTTTGCGCCATGTTAATTGCTTCGGCTAAATCTTTCTGCTGTTCTCCAGCTGCTTTTCGGAGCTTCTTCAACCGAATGCAAAAAATATCCCGATGATACATACAATACCCCCTTGACTAACTTAATAATTTATTGTATAATCATAATAAATTATTAAGCGAGGTGCTCTATATGAACGAACAGCTGAAAGACTTCTTCTTCGACGAAATCGACCGGGGCCGGCTGGTCTTTGAGGATTTTCCGGAATATAACGACCTTTTTCGGCAAAGTACCGCCCTTTTCCCGGACGGCGATCTGCCCGAGCCGGTCTTTAACCTGCTGGAAGCCGCCAACTGCATCTCCTTCGCCCACGGGCTGAAGCTGGGGCTGGGCCTGCGGGAATGGGCGGCGCTATAACTCCAGCCCCTCCAGCGCCTCCAGGGCCCGCTTGGAAATCGCGGCGTTTTTGTTCCGCTTGCCCTTGACCCGGAATCCCAGCGGGGGAATCAAACCAAAGTTGACGTTCATCGGTTGAAAGTTTACCACACTTTGGTCGCTGATGTAAAGAGCCATTGCGCCCATGGCGGTCTCCCGTGGGAAATCGACCGGCGCTTTTCCCTCCAGGCGCCGGGCCAGCTCCAGGGCGACCAGGCACCCGGAGGCGGTGGACTCCACATAGCCCTCCACCCCGGTAATCTGTCCGGCGAACATGAGCCGCTCGTTTCCCCGCACCCGGTAGTACCGGTCCAGCAGCCGGGGGGAGTCCAGAAAGGTGTTCCGGTGCATCACCCCATAGCGGACATATTCGGCGTTTTTCAAGGCGGGAATCATGGAAAACACCCGTTTCTGCTCCGGGAAGCGCAGGTGGGTCTGGAAGCCCACCAGGTTGTAGATGGACCCCTGGGCGTTGTCCTTGCGCAGCTGTACCACGGCGAAGGGCTCCTTCCCCGTTTTCGGGTCCTTCAGCCCCACCGGCTTCAGGGGGCCGTAGCACAGGGTATCATGGCCCCGGCGGGCCATCACCTCCACCGGCATACAGCCCTCAAAAACCCCTGCGTCCTCAAAGCCGTGGACCTCCGCCTCCTGTGCCCGGGTCAGCTCGGTCCAGAAGGCGTCGTACTCCTCCCGGGTAAGGGGGCAGTTAATATAGTCCGGCGTTCCCCGGTCGTACCGGGAGGCAAACCAGGCGCTTTCCATGTCGATGCTGTCGAAGGTGACCAAGGGCGCGGCGGCGTCGAAGAAATTCAGGTATTTGCTGCCCGGGAACAGCTTGGCTATTTTCTCCGACAGCGCCTCCGAGGTCAGCGGTCCAGTGGCGATGACGACCTCCCCCTCGGGGGGAATTTCAGTTACCTCCCCTTCCACTACGGTGATGTTGGGGTGGTTTTTTATTGCTTCGGTAATGGCGGCGGCAAAGGCGTGGCGGTCCACCGCCAGGGCCCCGCCCGCCTCCACCCGGTTCGCGTCGGCACAGGCCATGATTAGAGAGCCGCACCGGCGCAGCTCCTCCTTCAGCAGCCCCACCGCGTTCTCCAGCTGGTCGGAACGCAGGGAGTTGGAGCATACCAGCTCCCCAAAATATTCCGTGTGGTGGGCGGGGGACATCTTTGCGGGCTTCATCTCCCGCAGCTCCACCAGGATTCCCCGCCGGGCCAGCTGCCAGGCCGCTTCGCTCCCCGCCAGGCCGGCCCCAATCACGATTACTTTGTCCATTTGGGTCTCCTTGTAGGGGCCGCCGCCCTCGGCGGCCCACTTCTCAAATTTAGTTGCGGGGCGGCGAGGGCGCCACCCCCTACATTATGTTTTCTTGGCAGCCGTTACCTTCTTGGCTGTTGTCTTCTTCGCTGCCGTCTTCCGGGCTGCGGGCTTCTTTTCCGCCGCTGTTTTCGCGGTGGTTTTTTTCGCTGTCTTTTTGGCCGCCGGCTTTTTGGCGGCGGCCTTTTTCGGCTTCTCCGCCTCCTGGGCCGGGGCCGGCTCACTTTCGGCGGCGGGCTCCTTCTTTTTCCAGCCCCCGCGCTTCTCCTCGGGGGTAAAGTTGGCGCACGTCTCGTTGATGCAGTAGGGCTTTCTCGCCCCCTTGCCCGACTTTTTGAACATGGTCTGGCC
>JAAWCR010000006.1 GCA_022793355.1 Lawsonibacter sp.
ATTCTCGTCCCAGGACTGGAATTCAGCAGGAATTTCGATGTAGGGTTTGGCCTCGTCCGGCTCGACCGGGGCGCTGGAGCTGGGAGGCGTTTGGGACGAGGCGGAATTCGCGGGGGTGCCGGCGCCTCCTTGGGGACCGCAAGCACTCAGAGATACCGCCAGCGCCATGGCCGAGGCCAAGGCAAGGAGTCGTTTCAGGTTTTTCATGTCTTTCCTCCTGTTCTTTTCAAAAAGTTTTGCGCAAGTGAAAACTGTTTCCCTTTCGGTGACGCAATGATACAGTGTGCCAATAAAGAACGTCAATTTAGTCTCATTTTTCCCATTTGCTTGGTAAGAACCCGACATATTTTTTGCGCCATTTTTAGATGGTTTTCACAAAAATCTTTTACTGAATCAGGGCGGCGCCATCGTTAAATTCTGCTATATCGCCGTTTTGTTCGGTGCTTCCAATCACATGGCCGTCTTTGCTCCAGGCTAACCCTACGGGACGCGCAATGCTCTGCCGGGGCGACATTCCAGAATACCCCATTGATTCCAAGTCCAGCCGTAAAGCTTCGTTCAAGTTGGCGTCATAGTAGAAAAAATCCGTTCTGACACAGATCCTTGGAGTGTTCAGCGCCTCCTCCAGCTCCATTTCATAGTCAATATAGTTTTGAATGACCTGCACCAGCGCGGGCCAGATCATCAGACCGCCAGGCGCGGAGAGCGCCAAAAAGGGCTGGCCCGCCTCATCCAGCAGAATGGTTGGAGCCATGGAGGACAGAGGAATTTTTCCTGGCTCCAACGCGTTGACACTGTTGCTGTTACGGCTGAAATCATTCAGCTGATTATTTAAGAAAAAACCGCGGCCGTCTACATAGACATGGGACCCCCAGTGCCCGTTCAAGGTCTGCGTTACAGCGATCACATTCCCGCTCCGGTCCGCTACCACAAAGCCTGTCGTATTAGCGGATTCCAGCTTCGGCAGCAGAGCGGAGGCATAGTCCTTGTCCAGCATCCGCTGCCACGCTGGAGAGACAAAACGGGTGTCCCCCAAATAGCTGGCCCGGTCCGTAAACACCTGTAGCTGCACTCTGGCCATCTGGTCCAGCCGCTCCGGACTGCCCGCCGGCTGGACAGGAAGCTGTTCCAAAAGATTCAGAGCTTCGATTAGGCAGCTTCCTCCATAGGGAGACGAGAGGATTTGATAGCCCCGATAGGTTCCTGTAGCAGGAGCTTCCGCAAAGGGTTGATAGCCTGCCAGATCAGCCGCCGTCAAATAGCCTCCAGCCGCCTGAACGGACGATTCTATCTGCCCGGCCATATCCTGATAAAATGCGGCGGGACCGTTTTGCGCGATGGATTCCAACGTCTGAGCCAGCGGTTCGTTTTGAATCACGTCGCCCACCTGTGGCGGAAGCCCGTCTTTTAAATAAATTTCCGATAGCTCTGGGTGGCCTGCCGCCTCCCCATAAATCAGTTCGATTGCGCCCAGCAGATTTGGCGTCACCTGGAAGCCCTGACGGGCAAGCTGGATCGCCGGCTGTAGCAGCTGTTCCCACGGCATGGAGCCATACTGTTCCCAAAGGGCGTAGATACCCGCTGTTTGACCTGGGATGCCGATTTGAAGAGCCGGATCCTCCAGGCCGTCGCAATCCAAGATGGAGGTCTGGGCCGCTGGAGTGGTTTCGCGGAAGTTCAGAAAACCGCTCTGCCCGGTTTCCGCGCAGTAATAGGTTGCCATCCCGCCGCCGCCCAGGCCGGAGTCATAGGGCTCACAGACGCCCAGGGCAAAGGAAACGGCCACCGCCGCGTCTACGGCGTTGCCGCCCCGCTCCAGAATGTCAAGCCCAATACGGGTCCCCTCATATTTCAGGGAGGCGACAGCGCCCCCCTTTCCTTGAGCGGTTCTCAGATGGTTCTGGCTGCCACCCTCCGCGTTCCAGGATCGATACTGCGCGGGAATTTCAATGTATGGTTTCGGTGCTGGGATGTTGGGATCGCTGGGCACAGTACCGCACCCGGCCAACAGGAAGCAAAGGCCACTGGCCAAAAGCTGTTTCCAATTCATAAGACCACCTCAAGAAAAGTGCTTTGTTGAAATCTGTTTCGATTATATATGGGAATAAGGACAGAAAGATATTTAGTCTCATTTTTCTCAGCGCTTTCGGCGGGGATTTCCATATGCGGAATGAAAAACATGTGCTATACTGAGGAAAATCGAGCTGGAGGTGGTTTTATGTTTTGGCCTCTGCTGACAATAACAGTTCTTATGATGGCAGCGTGGATGCTGGAAAAGTACGTCCATGACAGGCAGCAGAAAGACTTTTTGGCGGTAATCCATGTAAACGGGATCCGAGGTAAAACCTCCACCTGCCGCCTGTTAGATGCCGCCCTGCGGACAAAATACCGGGTTTTTACCAAGACGACAGGGACAGATCCTGTCTGGATCGGTACAGATGGCAGCGAACATCCGATTCACCGGCGGGGACCCGCCAACATCCGGGAACAGCTGAACATGCTGCGGAAGGCCCACCGGGAAAAGGCGCAGATTGTGATTTTAGAGTGCATGGCAGTTCAACCGGAGCTCCAGAGGATCTGCCAGGAACAAATCGTACAAAGCGAGATTACAGTGATAACCAATATCCGCCGGGACCATATGTTTGAGCTGGGGGAGACAGTTGAGGAAATTGCCCAATCGTTTTCTGCCACCGTCCCACAGAATGGGAGCGTTTATACGGCGGATGAACGGACCGCACAGCTGATGAAGCCGTATTGTGAGCAAAATGGGAGCCGTCTGTTCCTCTGCGGGACAAATGGAACCGAGCGGGAAAACCGGCAGATTGCCCTCCGGGTGGCGGAGGAGCTGGGCGTGCCCAGGGACCAGGCGGAACAGGGTATCCGGACCCATTACAAACAGGATTTTGGCGCACAGTGGAATTACCAGCTGCCTGGTGGAGGACAATTTCTCAATTTGTTCAGTGTCAATGACCCGGATTCCACCCGGCTGATTCTGGAAGATATGGACGAGAGCCGGCCCCTTGTGTTTCTGTTTAACCATCGTTATGACCGTCCGGACCGCCTTTTACTGTTTTGTAAACACTTCTTTTCCTATTATCCTCAGGCGGCCGTTTACTGCACCGGCCAAGGTACATACTTGCTTCGGCGTTTTCTGCGGGGAAGGACTGCTCCCATCATTGCCCTTCGTTCCTGGCGGGATTGTTTGGGGCAGATGCCGCCCGACTCCCTGCTGGTTGGGATGGGCAGCGTCAAGGGTGAGGGGTATCGCATGATCCAAGCGCTGGAACGAGGGGAGGGCTCACTGTGAATGAAATTGTGTTTGGGGGAATCGCGGCCGCGGTATTGTTTACTGAGCTGACCAATGTCTCTCCCGGGGGCCTGATTGTGCCGGCCTACCTCGCGCTGTATATTTACGCGCCGGAGCGAATCGCCGCTACCATCCTTCTGGCCTTTGCCTGCATGGGAGCGGTGCGCCTGTGTTCCCGATGGATGATCCTGTACGGCCGCAGGCGGTATTTTGTCTTTCTGGCGGTTGGAATGCTGGCCAAAATGGCTCTGGGCATGTGGGGAACTGGAACGATTGGAACCATCGGTTATCTGGTGCCGGGACTTTTGGGTCGAGATATGGAAACGCAGGGCATCATAAAAACCTTGTCCGCAGCAACCATTGTAACCCTTTTTATTGTCCTGGCTGGTATGGCGCTGGGGGTGGCCTGGCTATGAACGGACACGGACTGGCGTCGCGGCTGTTGGCGGCCGCGCTTTTGATGGCGTTTGGCTTCACGGCGGTTTTATCATCCCGGGTCTGGAAATCCAGAGCGGAGTATGCGTATATGCGGGACGCGGCCAAGCGGACACAGGCCGCCTTTGCCGCGGTAAAAACAGACCGGCAGCGCCGGGGATTGCCCATGCAAAAAGCGGATGACCTGAACGAAACGGGTCTGATTGGGGACTATCTCACGCCGATTACTACCACATTGGGAAATCTGGAGGCCAAGCGGACTTCGGTCAATCCTAACGCGGCCGCGCTGGTGGTACATCTGCTGTTCGAGGCCGGGGTCAGACCGGGGGATCGAATCGGAGTAAATTGTTCCGGTTCCTTTCCTGCCCTTAATTTGGCCGTTTTGTGCGCGATGGATGCCATGGAACTGGAGGGAACGGTGTTCAGTTCGGTCGGCGCTTCCACCTATGGGGCGAATCTGGAGGAATTTACCTACCAAGATATGGAGCACGCTCTTTTTACAGAGGGCTATATTTTTCACAGAAGCGAGTATGTCTCCTGGGGCGGGGCCAACGATCAGGGGCTGGAATTTTCGGAGGAAGTAAAAACCGCCGTTCTTGCCCGCCTGGCCGAACGGGGTTACTCCTTTTGGGAGATAGATGATCTGGAGGAAAATATTCAGGCGCACCTGAGCTGCTATGGGGATGTCGCCTGCTTTGTCAATGTAGGCGGGAATCTGGTTGCCACCGGAGGCGGAACGGCCTATGACAGTGGCTGCGGGCTGTTGAGAAGCGGCTCTGATGACCGGGGCTTGATTGGGCAATATTTGACACAGGGTATTCCTGTTTTGCATCTCTTGAATTTAAAAAAGCTGTTCCCCCAGTATGGACTCCCTGTGGACCCGAGCCCCGTGCCGCGGCCCGGCGAGGGGACCGTTTATTATGAGCGGACGGTATCCCTTCCCTTGGTATGGAGCACACTGGCAGCCGGAATGTTGACGCTGCTGTGGGCGGTCAAAGGGGCTGTAAAACGTCAGCCAATTTGAAATAATTGGAAAGGGGCTCAGACCGTTCCGGTCTGAGCCCCTTTTTCTATGTACGCCACTTGTGCCGGACACTGGGCCTGCCTTTGCCGCCATATACCGTGCGTGTTTCGATCCGGTTTTTGTCGATTAGATATTGCAGATACCGGTAAGCGGTTTTCTTTTTTAGCTGCGTTCCGTCTACAATCTGGTCGATGGACACAAAGTCCGGCTGCGCCTTTAAAAAGTTCTCGATGATTTTCAGGGTGTTGGGGGCGATGTTCTTCTCGTAGTCCGTAAAAAATTTCGATTTCTGGTGGAACTGGAGGTGAGCGTTGATTCTGGAAATCAGGTCCAAGGCCCGAATAGGCTTTAGCGCATAGTCGTCAGCGCCGGCGGCAATAAAGCGTTCCATAACCGAAGCTTTTTCATCGCCGGTCAATACCAGAATGGGCGTTTTGGACAGTCTCTTCCGGATTCTGGAAACCGCTGAAAGCCCATCCACACCGGGCATGTGATAATCAATCAGGATCAAAGACGGCGCGCAATCCGCCAAAACGGCCTCTGCCTCCGGATAGGAGCGGGCGAGAAGCGGCTTCCAGTTTTGATATTGACATATCTGCCCCAGGGTATAAAGCGTATCCTGGTCATCGTCAATGGCGAGAATTGAGATATTATGGGACATCACCTGTGACCTCCTTCAGGCAAATGACTGCCAGCGTCCCTTGAGCGGGGACGCTGTTCAGGCAGATCGTTCCGCTCTGCCGTTCGACCTCCTGCCGGACGTAACCAAGTCCCATCCCCGTAGAACCGGTTCCGGACCAACCAATTTCAAAAGCTTGTTCCAACTGTTCCTGGTTCATTCCAATTCCGTTGTCCTCCACACCGATATGGACGATTCCATCCTCTGATCTCGCGCTGAGGCGGATGATTCCAATCTCCGGGTCCACAGCCCGCCGCGCGTTTTCCAACAGATTGACCACTGCCCGGACCATTCGAATCTGGTTGATGGAGACCACAGCTTTCGGGCATTCAAGTTGAACCCGAAGCAGCTCCTCCGGTAAAAAGCCGCTGATATTCATTCGGATTGAATGAAAAAATTCTTCGACTGAAATCTTGCTCTGGTTATCCTCGTCCAGGATGTCGGATACCATTGTGGACATATGCTCCGACGCACGAGAAATACGTTCCAGATATTCCAGGATCAGCGGATTATACTCCATCATTTGGGACAAATCGGTAAGTCCTCGGATCGTATTGAGCGGCGTCTTTAAGTCGTGGACCAAACTTTGCGCCTCACCTACGCTGCGCAGACGGAGCATCTCCAATCTGGCCCGGTATAGGTCCTCTGTCATGCGCCGGTTTCGTTCCGTCTCAATTTGGACCCGGTGATCTTTGACCAGAAGCTGGAGATGGATCGCGCTGCACAAAACCAGGACAAGGAAAATGGCCAGGGCAAAATACGTCAGTTCCTCCTCACACCCCATAGCCAGCGCGCCGGATTTGATGTCGGAGGAAATTTCGCCCTGACCAAATCCGTAATCCGTGAGGCCAGGAACGACGTCCAAAAACTGTATTCCCATGTATGGGGTCGTCAACGCGATGATTTTTTGCGGCAGGCTGACAGAAAAAAGGTTGAGATGGGACAGGACCAGGACGTATACGACCAGCAGTATGGCAGGTGACCCGAAACTGTATTTGATTCCGTACAGCGGTTCAATCAGGAAATAAATAGAGGGTATGATACACAGCGGGATCAAGGCGGGCCAAAAGGAGATCGTTTGCCCATCCCGGCTGATATTGAGAGATTCCGTCAGAAGAAAGCTCCCCAAGTAATTGGGGACGGACCTCAGACAATTCAGAAGCACCACCTTAACTACACACAGGAACAGGAGACTGATTTGGCCCTCCTCCAAGGCCTGGCGGAAGGTCCTGTAAATTCCAAGTGTCTGCTCCGTTAAAAACGCCGGACACAACAGCGCGTACGCAAGCAGTATCAGCCCCAATGCCAGCTGCTTTTTACAATAGGTTATTTTGATCATAGCAGTGAATTTCCAATTCTGCCACATCCTGAATCAATGTACCGCCATAGTAGACGTTGCCGCGATATCAGATGGGTCCATGCTAAAAAACGCTTGTCCTCCGCTGTTTTCAACAGCGGCCCGGGTGATCTGGGGGATACGAAATGGATCATCAGAAGGTCCGGCAACCAAAATGTGTTTCATATGGTATTCCTTTTTACGCTTGGTAGATAATTTATTACATATTAAGGCGTTCAGCTGTAAAATTCAAAGACGAATTACTTAATAGTGTTATACCTATTTTCGTATAACCTTTGTGCAAACTTGACAAAACCGCGGCGCTCAACCAGACCGTTCTGATGAAGCGCCGCGGTTTTTGTTACAAAATATTATCCTTCATAAAGTCAATCAAATGCTGCTGCACTGGACTTGTATTTCGCTGGGTGTAAGAGAGATAAACGCTCCGTACAGCCAAGGGGTCGTCTAGCTGATAAAAAACAACTCTATCGGTTGGAATAACATGCGCGGGAATAGAGGAGCGAAGGAACGTGATGCCCTGTCCCTCCAGAACCAGGTAGTAGGCCGTCATCATTTGGGCCAGATACAGGGTTACCTTGGGGGTGAATCCGGCGTTTTTGCACAGCTGGAGACTGCGCTGATGGA
The DNA here is from genome assembly GCA_022793355.1 of Lawsonibacter sp. GTDB lineage: Bacteria > Bacillota > Clostridia > Oscillospirales > Oscillospiraceae > Lawsonibacter. Next base: position 7,427 of record JAAWCR010000006.1, read on the forward strand.
TATCGTTCCCCTCTTTGAGCAGGAGGAAGTTTTCTTTCGCGAACGCCTCCAGAGGCACGGGAGGACGACGGTCGCCGGTTTGGGTACGGGCCAGAAATTCCTCAAAGGAATAGCGGTACTGATCCAGTTCTTTGTTGACGGGACTGCCGGCAGGGACCGCCAATACAATTTCCTCAGAGGCCCAGGGGATGGAGTGGACCCGGCTGTTGGTGGGGCGCTCCGCCTCCAGAAGAAAATCCAGATGCCCGCTGAGAAGCTTTTCCAAAAGCGTTTTGTTGCCGCCCTCGGTAAAGGTCAGTGTCACCTGAGGGTATCGCAGACGAAAATCCGCCATCAAATCGGGCAGAACATAGGTGCAGAAGAACATGGAGCTGCCAATGTGGAGTTCAGTCCGCCCCACGTCCCGGAGCAGCTTGAAATGTTCATTCATCTCCGCTTCGATTGCCGAGATCTGTTCAAATTTTTCAATGTAGTACCGTCCCGCCTCAGTCAGAGAAATAGGATTTGTGCTTCGGTCGAACAGAGGCAGGCCCAACTCCTCCTCCGCTTTTTTTATTGTGGCGCTCAGCCAGGGCTGGGAGACATACAGCTTTCTTGCCGCTTTGGAGAAGCTCTTTTCCTGATAGACCGCATAGATATATTCCTTATAATTCGTCATTTCGCTGTCCCCCTATACGAAAATAGATATAACGTGTTCAAGTTTTTCGTATTTTACTTTTCTCAAATTTTGTGGCTAAATGATAGCAGAAAAAGCAACAAAGCGCAAGACATTTCCACTTATCATTATTTGGGAGGTATTATTATGGACTTGGGTTTGAAGAATAAGGTTGTTTTGTGCATGGCCTCCGCCGCCGGTTTGGGCAAGGGTATTGCCACCGAGATGGCTCGGGAGGGCGCCAGAGTGATGATCTGCGGACACAACGCGGACAGGCTGGCCGCCGCCCAGGCGGACATTGAAAAGGAGACGGACAACCGTCCCGAGGTCTTTATGTGTGACGTAAACAAGGCGGAGGACATCCAAGCCCTGGTGGAGCATACAGTCAACACGTTGGGTGATATCTACGCTCTGGTCAATATGGGCCCCGGCCCCAAGCCCGGCCCCTTTGACAGCTTTGATGACGCGGCCTGGTCGGGTGCCTTCGAGATGTGCCTGCTGTCCTACATCCGTACCATCCAGGCCGTGCTGCCCTCCATGCGCCGTCTGGGCGGGGGGCGGATCCTCAACTCCACCAGCTCCTCCGTCCGGGATTGCCTGGACAACCTGATCCTGTCCAACACCATGCGTATGGGTGTGGTAGGCATGAGCAAGACGCTGGCCAAGGAAGTGGGGAAGGACAATATCCTGGTCAACGTCATCGGCCCTGGCCGGATTGATACCGACCGCATTGCCAGTCTGAACGCGATGCGGGCAGAGAAGGCAGGGATCTCCGTGGAGGAATACGAAAAAGAGGATTTGAAGTCCTTCCCTACGGGCCGTTATGGCACCGTGGATGAGTATGGCCGTATGGCCGCCTTCCTGTGTTCCGAAGCCAATACCTATATCTCTGGCCAGACCATTCTGGTGGATGGCGCGATGACCGGAGCTTATTGATTTTGTGTTTCTTTTCTCTTTCTTCCATGGGGGAGTCTGGCAGGATTATCTTGCCAGGCTCCCCCACTTTATTGGAAAAATTGTCAAACGATATACGAAAATAGATATAACCTTATTAAGTAATACGGATTGGACAAACCCGAATACCTTCTGCTACAATACGGAATAACAAGGTTGAAAAGATAACTTTGTTTTGCAGACCTCTTTCATGGAAAGCCTGACCGGACCATTTGCTCTGATGGCTGGTCAGGCTCATTATTATCCAATTCGCCATTTTTGCGATAAAGGAGGAATTGATTTGAGCAGATTATCCATTGAAACCCCGGGGCGTGCCCAGATGGTGCTGAGCGGGCTGAACCGGGATATGGAGCGGCGCCTCGACGCCAGCCAGCCGGGGCTTTGTCCGGTGGACATGTCCCTGAACTTTCTTAGGCTGTGCCACGCCCAAACTTGTGGCAAATGCGTCCCCTGCCGGGTGGGGCTGAACCAGTTGGCCGTCCTCATCGAGCGGGTGCTGGACCGCGCCGCCGCGTTGGAGGACATTGACCTCATCGAGGACACCGCCCAGGTCATTGCCGACTCCGCTGACTGTGCCATCGGCTACGAGGCCGCCCACGGGAGGACTACGAGGAGCATGTCCTCCATGGCCGGTGTATCTGCGGGCTGAGCCACCCGGTGCCCTGCGTGTCCACCTGCCCGGCCCATGTGGACGTCCCGGGCTATGTGGCTCTGGTCCACGAGGACCGGTACGAGGACGCGGTGCGCCTGATCCGCAAGGACAACCCCTTTGTCTCCGCCTGCGCTTACGTCTGCGAGCACCCCTGCGAAAGTCAGTGCCGCCGCCGCATGGTGGACGACGCGGTGAACATCTGCGGCCTAAAACGCTATGCGGTAGACCACTCCCAGCCCATGAAGGCCCCAGCGAGGGCGGAAGCGACCGGCAAAACGGTGGCAATCATTGGCGGCGGCCCCGGCGGGCTGACGGCGGCCTACTACCTGTCCCTCATGGG
>JAAWCR010000067.1 GCA_022793355.1 Lawsonibacter sp.
GATGATCCCCCTGTCCCTGCTCATCAACAACTGGTTCCGGGACCGGAACGCCTTCGCCCTGGGGCTGGCCTCGGCGGGCAGCGGTCTGGCCACCATCGTCCTCCCCGCCCCCCTCACCTGGCTGATCCAGCGCTGGGGGCTAACCGCCGCCTGTTGGTGTGAGGGGGCATTCGTCCTCCTGCTGGCCCTGCTGGTGCTGCTGCTGGTGCGGGACACCCCCGCCCAGCTGGGGCTGCACCCCTACTGTCAGACCCCAGACCAGACCGCCGCGCCCAAGCCCGCCGTCCGCCCCGCGCCCGCGGGGATGTCCCCGCTGTACTGGGGCTTGTTTCTGACGGCGGTGTTCCTCACCGGCGCCCCCACCGGCATCGGCATCAGCAACGTGGGGGTGCTCTACCGCACCGAGGGCTTCGACCCCGGCACGGTGGCCGCCCTGGTCTCCTGCGTGGGGCTGTCCCTCATGGGGGGAAAGCTGCTCTATGGGGAGCTGGCCGACCGCCTGGGCGGCCGGCTGGCCAGCTATCTGCTCTATGCGCTGTCCTTGCTGTCCTACGTACTGCTGTGCATGGCCCCCAACGGCAGCCGGCTTGCCGCCTTCGCCGGCGTGATTGCCTTCGGCCTGGGGCTCCCTCTGAGCAATGTGTCCTTCTCCATCTGGGCCCGCGACTTCCTGGGGGACGCGGGCTTTGCCAAAGGGCTGAAGTGGAGCCAGAGCCTGTACGCCCTGGGCATTGTGGTTTTTGGCCCCGTCCCCGGCTGGCTGGCCGACCGGACGGGGAGCTATGTGGCCTCCTACGCCCTCTTCGGGGGGATGATGGCCCTGTCCTTCCTGTTTATTATTCTGGTATACCGGCGGACCAAATCGGGCGGGCCCCCCGCCTGATTACCGGGCCATCTCCCAGAGGATCACCGCCGCGGCCACGGCGGCGTTCAGCGACTCGCACCGCGCCCGCATGGGTATTTTTACAGTCTGCTCGCTTCTATTCAGCAGCTCCGGGGAGACTCCCCGGCCCTCGCTTCCAATTACCACGGCGCAGCGGCTGAGCTGCGCCCCTTTTATATCCCGGGTGTCCGCCCGCAGGGCGGCGGCGTACAGGGGCAGGCCCGACCGCGCCAGCAGCCCGGGCAGCTCCTCCGCCTCCAGCTCATACACCGGCAGACGGAAGCAGGCCCCCATGGTGGCCCGCACCGTCTTGGGGGAGAAGGGGTCGGCGCAGTGGTTTACCAAAACCAGGCCGTCCGCCCCCAGCCCGTCAGCGGTGCGCCAGATGGTCCCCACGTTGCCCGGGTCCTGGAGGCCGTCCAGAATCAGCCAGCGATCCCCCGTCAGCCGCTCTGGCGGGGTGCGGTCGGGCATTTTGGCCAGAAACAGCACTCCCTGGGGGGTTTTGGTGTCGCACAGGCTGTCCAGAAGGTCCGCCGGCACCTCCGCCCGCCACAGGCCGTCCAGTCCGGGCAGGTCCACCCCCCGGGCGGTCACAACCGTTTCAATGGCAGTTCCCGCTTTTAGGGCCTCCGCCAGCAGCTTGGGCCCCTCACCAAAGAAAAGCCCGCTGCTCCGGCGGTATTCCCGGTCCGATGTCAGCTTGCGGATGTGCTTAATCAGCCGGTTGTTCCGGCTGGTAATGTATTCCATGGCAGTGTGCCTCCCTCCAGACACGATTCTTATATCATAAAGGTATCCCCTCTGGTTGTCAAGCCATGTTTTTTGTCGATATCCCAAAGAGGGTTTCCCTTTCGTAACCATTCCAGGGCTTGCGTCCCAGCCGGTTTCGTATTAAAATAGGGATATCATGGAACCCTATTACCGAATGGAGGCATTGCAATTTGAATCATGAAGCGATATTGGGCCGGCTTTGCGCCCTCTCCGGACCCAGCGGCTTTGAGGAGCGCGTATCTGAGGCGGCGGCGGAGCTGCTGCGTCCCCTGACGGACGAGGTGTACGCCACCCGCCTGGGCAGCGTGGTTGGGGTGCGCCGGTGCGGGCGGGACAACGCCTCAAGACTGCTGCTGGACGCCCACTTGGACGAAATCGGCCTGATCGTCATCGGGCACGAGGAGGGCTTTCTCCGCTTCGCCCCCCTGGGCGGGGTGGACCCCCGTATGCTCCCCGACCGGGAGGTAGTCCTGCTCACCGACCCGCCTGTCCACGGGGTGGTGGCCTGCCTGCCCCCCCACGTCCAAACCGCTGACGATATGGACAAATCCCTGCCCATCAAGGACCTGTATATCGATGTGGGCCTGTCCCCGGAGGAAGCGGAGCGGCGGATTCCCATCGGCACCCCGGCCACCTACCGGGGGGGCTGTGCGCCTCTGGGAGAGGACCTGCTCTGCGGCAAAGCTCTGGATGACCGGGCGGGCTTCGCCGTTTTGCTGGATGTGCTGGAGCGGTTAAAGGATACGCCGCTTGACGTGGACCTGTACGTCCTGGGCTCCACCCAGGAGGAGACCCACAGTACCGGAGCCATTACCGCCGCCTATGAGATTGCCCCCCGGATGTGTGTGGCGGTGGACGTCACCCATGGGGACAGCCCGGACGCCTCCAAACACGAGACCTTTCAGCTGGGAGGCGGACCGGTCATCGGAGTGGGCCCCAACTGCGCGGCGTCCATGTCCGGACGGATGAAAGCGGTCGCCAAACAGATAGAACTGCCCGTCCAAATTGAGGTCATGTCCGGCTCCAGCGGCACCAACGCCTGGCCCGTTCAGGTCAGCCGGGAGGGGGTGGCCACCGCCGTGCTGTCCATCCCAGAGCGGTATATGCACACCCCGCTGGAGGTGGTCAGCAGGCAGGACCTGGAGGACACTGCCAGACTTCTGGCCGCCTTTGTCTGTGCCATCAAGGAGGGAACCTGATGATTGACCTTTTAAAAGAGCTGTGCCTTCTCAACGGCGTCTCCGGCGATGAGGAGGCGGTGTGCCACGGCATTTTGGACCGCGTCCGCGCCATTCCCCAGCGTCAAGACGGCGAGATTACCCTTTTGGACAAGGGGAATCCGTTGGGAAACCTGATTGTATTTAAAAAAGGAAAAAAGTCCACCGGGAACAAGGTCATGCTCTGCGCCCATATGGATGAGGTGGGCGTGATCGTCACCCGGATCACCGACGAGGGCTTCCTCAAATTTGACTTTGTGGGCGGGGTAGACCGCCGGGTAGCCATCGGCAAGCCCCTCCGGATCGGACACACCAAGGTCCCTGGGGTAATTGGGCTGAAGGCCATCCACCTGACCACGAAGGAGGAACGGAAAAAGGCCCCCAAAACCGAATCTCTCTATATCGACATCGGCGCGAAGGACAAGGAGTCCGCCGAAAAGCTGGTGGAGCCGGGGGATTATGGCGCCTTTGTCTGCCAGCCGGAGAAATTCGGGGACGGCCTGTTCAAGGCCAAGGCCATCGACGACCGGGTGGGCTGCGCCGTGATGCTCAAGCTGCTGGAGGAGGACCTGCCCCTGGACGTGACCTTCTCCTTCACCGCCCAGGAGGAGGTGGGCACCCGGGGGGCCTTCGGCGCGGCCTTCTCCGTCACCCCGGAGATTGCCCTGGTGCTGGAAACCACCACCGCCGCCGACCTGCCCGGGGTGGAGGGCCACCGCCGGGTGTGCGCCCCCGGCAAGGGGCCGGTGATCTCCTATATGGACGGGGCCACCATCTATGACCGGGAAC
>JAAWCR010000068.1 GCA_022793355.1 Lawsonibacter sp.
AGGGCCGGCGCTTCTCAATCCAGGCAGAACATGGGCCGGGCCTCCTCAAAGAGGTCCACCATGCCGCAGTAGTTCAAAATTTCGTACCGATTCAGCCACTCCCGCTGTTCCTCGTTCAGCTCGGATTTGGCCAGATATTGCCCCTCGCTGGTGACAAAACCCACAGGGGTGATGGCGGGCAGCGTCTGGTACATATCCAGCAGAAAGTCCATATACCCGGTGCGGGGCAGGCCGGCCATTTCAGCGGTAAGGGCCCCCAGATAGTTGGGGCTGACGACCACGTCCCGGCGCGCCTCAATGTCGTAGTTGGTCCAGATAAAGAAGGGGACGGCATACTGCTGCAAGACTTCCTGGGTGGTCCGTTCGGACAGTTTTTTTCCATACAGCACTTCGTAAAAGGCATTGGACAGGGGCGGCTGGTGGTCACCGAAAAAGACCACCATGGTGGGCTCCTCCTGCTGGCTGTAGTAGGTAATCAGCTCCTCCAGGGCCAGGTCGCTCTCCTTCATCAGGGAGAAAAACTGTTCCGCAGTCCGGTCCGCCGATTTCTGGAGCTCGGGCAGCTGAATGTGCCGCTCCAGGTTGTTCCAGCCCTGGGCGTAGCCGCTGTGATTCTGCATGGTGACGTTGAAGAAGAACAGGGGGCCGTCCGTCTCCTCGGTGGACCGGCGTATCATGTCGTAATCCGACCGGTCGGAGATGTAGCTGCGGATGATGTGCGGATTGGGCACGTCCTCCTCGTATAGCTGGTTGTCGAAGTCCAAGTAGTCGTAGGCCAGCACCCGGTTCCACCCGGAGGACTTGTAGGGGTGAAAGGCGGTGGTGGCGTAGCCCTGGCTTCCAGCCAGGGCAGCCAAGGAGGGCATGCCCTCCTCCACATAGAGCTGGTAAGCCACCGTATGGGGCGGCTGGAAGAGGCTGGTAAAGCCGGTGAGGTACTCAAATTCCACCGTGGCGGTGCCGCCGCCAGTGACGGAGGAGTACATCCAGCCCCTGACGGTGTTTTCCTCCAGGGAGTGGAGGAAGGGGGTGGGGTCCTCCGAGGGGCGGAGGGTATCGAAGAGGGTCAAATCGCCAAAGGACTCGTTCATAATGACGATGATGTTTACTGGTTGGGCGTCAGGGTCCCCTTCGCTGCCGGGGTAGGCCGCCATCAGTTCCAGTACTGCGTCCTCGGAGTAGCCCTCCGGTTTGTCCACCGAGGAGTAGCGCAGGGCAATGGAGAAGTTGAGCAGGAAGCCGTTGCGCTGGGTGACCCACTGCTGGGTGTAGATGTTCAGGGCGGGGAGCATGCCGGTGCAGAAGAAGGCGTAGCAGTAGCCGCCTGTTACCGCCCACAGGAGCAGGGCGAAGGGCAGCTTCACCGTGCTCCGTCTTTTCTGGGGGATACAGAAGAGGAGCAGGAAGAGGTAGGCCGTTAACAGGATGGCAGCCTGGGTGATGTACACATCGATGGAGTAGTCAAAGCCGTCAGCCACGTTGGCGGCGGTGCGCCAGCCGGTGATGTCCGCCGGGAAGAGAATGCGGCCCCGGAAGCGCAGGACGTAGTGGTTGACCAGGCCGAACACGAAGGCCAGCAACGTTCCGGTGGCGGCCGCCCGGCGGTTCCGGCCCAGAATGAGCCGAAGGGCGATAAAGGCGCTGTAGTAGAAAATTATGTTCATCAGCACCTGCCAGGCGGCCAGGTCCTCAAATACGTCATTTTCGTTTAAGATTTCCACCATCCACAGGCAAACCCAGGGTCCCAGCAGAAAGACCAGCCGGGAGATCCACTTCCCCGGATGGTTCTGCCAGTTCCGTACCAGCCGGGGAAAGGTGTCGTCATACAGCAGCGCTCTCATAGTGTGTTCCCTCCATACAGCCGTCCGCTACGGCAATTAAAAAATAGAATAACGGTTTTTTTAAAAAAAGCAAGTCTATTGCCGCAACTTAAGAGAATTTTAATGTTTGGCGCTCCTTCCCTATAGACGGAAAATAACCGGCCAGGTTCCCGAAGCCGGAAAGTTTTTTATTCACGCAGGAGCGCATATTCATACAAAAATACTGTATAAAATTTCCTGCGAAGGTTTTATATTAATATTAATAGGACCTTTTCACCAAAAAAGGTCTGGGCAGTGGGGGAAATTTGAATATTTATCTATTGACTATGAATATTATGCGGTGTATACTCTTCCACAGTATCCGACCGCATTCGGATCGAACAAACCGGCATTGAAAAAGGAGATTTTTGAAATGAAAAAGATTCTTGCTTTGACCATGGCCGTGGCCATGTCCCTGTCCCTGATCGCCTGCGGCGGCGGAAACAATGGCGCCGCCAGCTCCAACAAGGGCGGGGCCTCTTCCGGCACCCCCTCCTCCGCTTCCGGCAGCCAGGGCGGCGACGCCAGCTCCGCCCAGCCCTCTGGCGGCGCCGACATCTCGGTGTATACCAACGCCTATTTTGCCCCCTTTGAGTACTACGACGGCACCGACATCGCGGGTGTGGACGTGGACGTCATGAACATGGTAGGCGAAAAGCTGGGCCGCAAGGTAGTCTACACCAACGTAGAGTTCGGCACCATCATTGACACCGTTTCCGCCGGCAAGCTGGCCGATGTGGGCGCGGCGGGCATCACCATCACCGACTCCCGGAAGGAGCTGGTGGACTTCTCCGACCCCTACTTCACCTCCGTGCAGTATGTGATCTACCCCGCCGGCTCCATGACTCCCGATGGAACTGACGGCGACGTGAGCTATATCCTCTGGGACTCCCTGGCCGGCAAGAAGATCGGCGTCCAGGCTGACACCACTGGCGATATCTATGTGGATATGGAGATCAACGCCGCTGACGGCGATGACTACGACCTGGGCCGGGACGGTGTGCTCTTAAAATCCGGCGCCGAGGAGACCCGCTACGACAGTGCCCAGCTGGCGGCGGACGCCGTGGGCGCGGGCCAGGTGGACGTGGTAGTTGTGGATTACCTGCCCGCCTCCTACATTGTGGAAAAGAACAGCGGCTTTGAGTGCGCCGCCCTGTACTACGCCGCGGGTGTTGATGGCGCGGAGGCTCCCTCCCCCACCGAGGAGCAGTACGCCATCTGCGTCACCAAGGGCCAGGACGAGCTGCTGGCGGCCATCAACGGAGTGCTGGCCGACCTGGGCGAGGACGGCATTAACGACCTGGTGATGAAGCACATGGGTCTGGAATAATCGTATACTGCGGCGGAACGGTACTCTCAGGCACTGTTCCGCCGCGCGACATAGTAGAAAGCCGGTGGAACGATGACCTTTCTTGAGAAATTCACCCTGATTTTTACCAACGCGAAATATCTGGACAGCATGCTGACCGGTCTGCGCATGACCTTAGCCATCTCCATAGGCGCGGCTGTGCTTGGCCTGATTCTGGGGACCATTGTGGCCCTAGTGGGACTGGCCAAGGCGAAAACCCCGCTGATGAAGATACCCAAGCTGATCTGCGCAGTCTATGTCACCGTGGTGCGGGGCACCCCCATGGCCCTTCAGCTGTTCATCATGGCCTTTGTAGTCTTTGCCATCCGTGGCTTCCCCCTGGTGGTCACCGCCATCATCGCCTTCGGCATCAACTCTGGGGCCTATGTGTCGGAGAACATCCGGGGCGGCATCCTCTCCGTGGACATTGGGCAGACGGAGGCCGGGCGCTCCTTGGGCCTGTCCTCCGCCGCGACTATGTGGTACATCGTCATCCCCCAGGCCATCAAGAATGTGATTCCCTCCATTGGTAATGAGCTGATTGCCCTGATTAAGGAGACCTCCATTGTCAGCATGATCGGCATGTACGACCTGACTGCCGCCGCGAAGAACGTGGGCAGTGGACAGAATCTGGCTAACTACCTGGCCCCCATGTCGGTGGCCGCCCTGTTCTACCTGGTCATTGTCTATCTGCTCACATTCATCATCAAAATCATTGAGGGGAGGCTGCGTCAAAGTGATCGACGTTAAACATCTGTCCAAATCCTTTGGGAACCATCTGGTGCTGGACGATATCTCGGAGCACATCTTCCCCGGGGAGAAGGTGGTAGTGATTGGCCCCTCCGGGTCGGGCAAGTCCACCTTCCTGCGCTGCCTCAACCTGCTGGAGACTCCCACTGCGGGGACTATCACCTTTGAGAACACCGTGATTACCGACCCCAAGGTAAAGATCGACAAGGTCCGCCAGCAGATGGGCATGGTGTTTCAGCACTTTAACCTTTTTCCCAACATGACCATCCGGAAGAATATTACCCTGGCCCCGGTGCGCACCGGCCTGATGAAGCAGGCCGAGGCCGACGAGGTGGCTGCGTCCCTTCTCAAGCGGGTGGACCTGTCTGACAAGGCGGAGGCCTACCCCAACCAGCTCTCCGGCGGGCAGAAGCAGCGCATTGCCATTGTCCGGGCCCTGGCCATGCGGCCCAAGGTGATGCTCTTTGACGAGCCCACCTCCGCCCTGGACCCCGAGATGGTGGGCGAGGTGCTGGACGTGATGAAGGAGCTGGCCCAGGAGGGCATGACCATGGTGGTGGTCACCCATGAAATGGGCTTTGCCCGTGAGGTGGGCAGCCGGGTGCTCTTCATGGACGGCGGCCACATCCTAGAGCAAAACACCCCCAAGGAATTTTTCGACCACCCACAGAATCCCAGGACTCAGCTGTTTTTGTCCAAGGTTCTATAACCGCGTTCCCGCCGCATATAGGTCTTTTAGGACCGCCCCGCCGTTGGCGGGACGGTCCATCTCTTTTTTTGAGGTGACTGCGGTGGAGTTTTTGGCGCGGGCGGCGGACGCCCTATGGAATCCCTGGCTGCTGGGGCTGTTTTTGGCGACAGGGCTGGTGTATTCCATTGGCTCCGGTTTCTTTCAGATTTTCGAGTTTCGTCTCTGGTGGCGGGAGACGGCGGGGACGCTGTTCCGGCATCAGGAGCGCACCGGGGGCGGGCTGTCTCCCCTCCAGGCTCTGGCAACCGCCCTGGCCTCCACCATGGGCACCGGCTCCATTGCCGGGACGGCAGCGGCCCTCACCCTGGGCGGGCCAGGGGCGGTGTTCTGGATGTGGGTGTCCGCCCTGCTGGGAATGATGACCTCCTGCGGAGAGAAACTGCTGGCGGTGAAATACCAGCGGAGCGGGCCCGACGGCCAGCTCAGAGGCGGGCCCATGTACTACATTCGGGAAGGGATGGGCTCCCCCCTGCTGGCCGCCTGCTTCTGCCTGGCCTGCGTCCCCGCCACCCTGGCGGGGGGAAACCTGGTGCAGGCCTCCTCCATCGCCGCCGGCCTGGAGGCGGCGTTCGGACTGCCGCGGCTGCCGGTGGGTGCCGCCACCGCTTTGCTGGCGGGGCTGGTAATGGCAGGGGGTGTGGAGCGCATCGCGGCGGCCTCCTCCGCCCTGGTACCCGTCATGGCGCTGCTCTATTTGGGCAGCGGAGGAGCGGTGATCCTGTGCAATTGGGAGTGGATTCCACAGGCCTTGGAGTCCATTGTTGCCTGTGCCCTCTCCCCGGCCGCCGCCGCAGGGGGCGGGGTTGGCTGGACGGTGGCGGCCGCCCTGCGCTACGGGGTGGCTAGGGGGGTATTTACCAACGAGGCGGGGCTGGGGGCCTCCGCCATGGCCCACGGCGCTGCCCGGACGGACCCCGCCCGGCAGGGGCTGTGGGGGATGTTTGAGGTGTTCGTGTCCACCCTTCTGGTGTGTACCGTAACCGCCCTGGCCATCCTGACCAGCGGGGTGTGGGACCCCGCCTCCCCCGGCGCTTTGACCGGCGCGCCCCTCACCGCCGCCGCATTTTCCTCCGTCCTGGGCCGGGCGGGGGAGGGGGTGGTGGCCCTGTCCTTGCTGCTGTTTGCCTTCTCCTCCATCCTGGGGTGGAGCTACTACGGCCAGCAGGCTATCTCCTTTCTTTTGAGACGGGAAATGAGGGGAACGGCCCTGGGGCTGTACCGCGTCCTTTTCCTGGGCTGCACCGTGCTGGGGGCGGTTTGGGAAGGTACGGCGGTCTGGCAGCTGGTGGATCTGTGCGACGCGCTCATGGCCCTGCCCAATCTGGCGGCGCTGCTGTTCCTTGCGCCACAAGGGCTTCGGGTTCTCCGGGCCTGGCGCGGCGGGGCGGCGGGGAGGCCACCGGAGAGGAAAGCGAAAAAAAAGAAAAAATCCTATTGACAGTTTGGGCAAATATGCCTATCATAAGGGGGAAGAAACAAGTGCTCAGGCACATAAATAAAAGGAGCGACACGTTATGATCTTTGAAAAGCTGGCTGCACTGATTGCCGAGCAATTCAATGTTGACGCTGACAGCATCACAATGGACACCTCTTTTACCGACGACCTGAACGCCGACTCAGTAGACATCGTGGACTTGTCCATGGCCCTGGAGGAGGAGTTCGGGATTGAGGAACTGGCTGAGGAGGAGGCATCCTCCATCTCCACAGTGGGCGATTTGGTCCGGTTCCTGAAGAATAAGATCGACTGATTAAGTGCAAAAGGGATGGAACTCCGCCTTCAGGCGGAGTTCCGCATTGTTAAAGATCTCTCCCCGGCGCGCGGCGCGGGGGAAAGGCGCCAAGGAGTTAACCGTTATGACAACGACATTGGAAGAGAAGATGGGCTACGCCTTTCAGGACTCTGCCCTGCTGGAAAACGCCCTGACCCACAGCTCCCGGGCCAACGAGAGCCGGGGCAAGCTGCAAAGCAACGAGCGGCTGGAATTTTTAGGAGATTCTATCCTGGGTATGGTGGTGGCCGACCACCTGTACCGCAACCACCCCGATCTGCCCGAGGGGGACCTGACCCGCACCCGGGCGGCCCTGGTGTGCGAGGAGAGCCTGGTGGAGGTGGCCCGGGAGCTGGGCCTGGGGGAGTATCTGCGCCTGGGAAAGGGGGAGAGCGCCGGTGGGGGCCGGGAGCGGCCCTCCATCCAGGCCGACGCGGTGGAGGCGGTGCTGGCCGCCATCTACCTGGACGGAGGCATCGGTTCGGCCAGAAAGTTTGTCCAAAAATATATCCTCAGCCGGGAGATTGCCGGGCTGACCAAGCCGCTGGACCACAAAACCGCCCTTCAGGAGCTGGTTCAGCGGGAGAGCGGGCAGGTGCTGCAATACCGCCTGGTGGGCGAGGAGGGCCCCGACCACAACAAGCGCTTCTTTGTGGAGGTGGACCTAAACGGCCAGCCCGTCGGGTCCGGCTCGGGTCGCAGCAAAAAGGAGGCGGAGCAAATGGCCGCCCAGTCGGCCATTCTCACCCTGCAAAAAAAGTAAACAGTTAAAAAACGGCGCGGGAACCGCTTCCCGCGCCGTTTTTTTAATTCCTTCGGGCTACGTCGTCCCGGAGCATCTGGTAGAGGGTGGCGGCCAGGGGGACGGCCAGCAGCATGCCGCCGATGCCCAGCACACCGCCGCCGATGGTGACGGCGGCCAGCACCCAGATGCCAGGCAAGCCGATGGAGGAGCCCACCACCTTGGGGTAGATCAGGTTGCCTTCCAGCTGTTGGAGCACGGAGATGAACAGGAGAAACAGAAGAGCCTTGAAGGGTGAGATGGTGAAAATCAAAAAGGCGCCTACCCCCGCGCCGATATAGGCCCCGGCCACAGGAATCAGGGCGGTGAAGCCAATGAGCGTTCCCACCATAGAGGCGTAGGGGAAATGGAACAGCAGCATGCCCCCCATGCACAGCAAACCCAAAATGACCGCCTCGGTGCACTGGCCCACCACAAAGCGGCGGAAGCAATTGTGCAGTGTTTCCAGGAAGTAGGACAGGCGGCTGTACCAGCTGGGCTTCAGGTAGGTTTTCAGCACCAGGGCGCACTGCCGGGACAGATTCTCCTTGCCCATCAGCAGATAGATGGAGAAAATGATGCTGACGATGGCGGTAAAGGCGGTGGACACGGCGGCGGAGAGAAAGGACATCAGCGATCCCATCACACCTCCCAGTCCGGCCAGCAGGAAGTTGACCGCCTTGGCGGCCAGCTCGTGCCAGTTGACGGTGCCGTCGGAGGCAAAGAGGCCGGCCAGATCGGCCAGCTGGTTGGGGCCTAAGCTCTCATTTAGCTTGACGCTTAGCTCCTGGAGAATGGGGGCCAGCTCCTGGAGGAGGAGGGAGACGCTCTGAATCAGCTCAGGCAGGATCATGCGCACGATGAGCGCCACAATTCCCACCAGGCTGGCATAGGCCAGCACCAGACACACCGGCCGGCGGCTCTTAGCCACCGCGGTTTTTTTGGAGTTGGGGAAATACCACCCCTCATAGGTGCTCATAAGGATGTTGACGGCGTAAGCGATAACCGCCCCCAGCGCCAGGGGGAAGGCCGCGCTCGCCGCCAGGGCGGTCAAGGCAGCCAGACTTTCCCAGTAGTGAACGGCCAGATAGAGGGCGAACAGAACCGCGCCGAAGCGCAGGGGCTCTTTCCATTCCTGTTTCAATTTTGCTGTACCTCCTTCAGCAGGGCGCGACGACCCCGGCGCGCCGTGGGATAATGCAAGAAATTTCGCAGATAGCGTGCCCGGTGGTCACGCCCTGCAATAGACATTACAGCCCCTCCATCATGTTTACCTGAAGGAAACCCTCCTCCAGGTTGGTTTCCGCGATAAACTGAGGGACAGCGGGAATCATCAGCTCCCGGGGGCCGCCCTTGACCACGTAAACGTTGTTGGCGGGCAGGGTGAGCACGTCAGCGATTTTGCCCAACACCGCACCGCTGGCGGCATCCCGAACCTCCAGGCCGTAGATGTCAGCCAGGAAGAACGCCCCCTCCGGCAGTTTGGCGTCCGCACGGTCGATGTAGAGGGTGGCGCCCCGCAGAGCCATGGCGCTGGGCACATCGGTGGGGCCTTCGAATTTGATGATGACCATATTCTTGTGAACCCTGGCCCGCTGTACCGTCATGGGGAAGTGGGCGTCGTCCACATACAGGGTCTTGAACTGGCAAAGGAACTCCGGCGAGTCGGCCCAGGGCTGAACCTTTACCTCGCCCATCAGGCCGTGGATGTTGGTGACCTTGCCCACTTGTAGATATTGCTGCATAGATGCCTCCTATTTAGAACAGCGGCGCAGGGAAGCCCCGCGCCGCTGTTTTAATCAACGATCTCCACATTGATCCGCTTGCCGGCCCGCTGGGCGGCGGAGCGCATCAAAATGCGGATCTCCTTGGCGATGCGGCCCTGGCGGCCGATCACCTTGCCCATGTCCTCCGGGGCCACCCGGAGCTCCAGGACGGTCTCGCCGTCGCCCTCGACCTCAGTGACAGACACCTGCTCGGGGTGCTCCACCAGATTCTGGGCCACGTAGGTGAGAAGCTCTTTCATGAATGACCTCCAGCCTTACAGGGCACCGGCTTTTTTCAGCAGGTCGCGGACGGTCTCGGTGGGCTGAGCGCCGGTCTTGATCCAGGCCTGGGCCCGGTCCTCATCCTCCTTCAGTTCGGCAGGATCGGTATCGGGGTTTTAGATGCCGATCTCCTCGATGAAACGACCGTCACGGGGATAGCGGGAGTCGGCCACCACGATGCGGTAGAAGG
>JAAWCR010000069.1 GCA_022793355.1 Lawsonibacter sp.
GCGCTCGGGGACGATGTAACAGAAGGGGATATACCCGGCCTTGTCCGCCGCATAGCGGGAGGGGTCCAGTTCCAGCACCCCCGCCAGCGCGTCCCCGGCAAAGGCCAAGGTGACCCCCCAGGGAGTGCGGGACAGGTTGGCTCGAGCGTTTTGGAGAAAGCCTTCCCCGTCAAAGGGGACTTTCTCCCCGTGGGTAGATGTCCAAGCCTCCCGGCGGGCCTCCAGGTAGATATCCCGCTCCTTTTCCCAGTCGATGGGCCAGTACCACAGGTTCACATCCTTCGCCTTGCCGCTCTTCCGCCACCAGGCCTGCCGGGCCAGGGTGGAAATTTCCTTGGGCAGATGGGAATTGTCCTGTTCAAAGACAATAGACAGCCTCTCCCCATCCCAAATAAGACAGGTTACCGCCGTGTTGTCCCCGTGGGGCACGTCGTCCCACTTCTCCGGGGGCAGTCCCTTCACCAAGGCGATGAGCTGCCGGATGGCCATGCCGTGGCTGAATAGGGCAATGGTCTGGCCCGAGTGCCGGGCGGCCAGACGGCGGACCGTCTGTTCCAGCCGCTCCCCCAGCTGATAAAAATTCTCCCCGTTGGGGGCGGTCCAGGTAGGGTCGGTACGGTTAAAGCGGTCCAGCTCCTCCGGCCAGCGGCGGCGGACAAACCCGAAGGTCATGTCCTCCCAATTACCCAAATTCATCTCCCGCAGGCCGGGGTCGGTGTTCAGGGGCAGGTTTTTGGGGCCATAGACCGCCCGGGCGGTGGTCATGGTGCGGTACAGGTCGCTGGAATACACCGCGTTGATCTCTATGTCCCGAAAACGCTCCTCCAGAGCCCCGATTTGGGCGAAGCCGTTTTCCGTAATCAGGGAGTTGTACCAGCCGTGGACCCGGCGGTACAGGTTCCCCTCCGCCTCTGCGTGGCGTACAAGATAAATGGTGGTCATATCAGGTTCCCTTGCTTTCCGTTGAATTTTCCCGGGGGCCTTCCCCCTCCTGCCGCTCCCCCTTCATTTCAATGTGGATGAGCAGAGACAGCAGGGCCCGCAGCAGAATCACCGCCCCCAGTACCATCAGCTCGTTCAGGTCCCGGACCAGCACGGTCTTTAAAATCTCCGCCGCCATTTTGAACTCCAGGCTGGTGGCCAGGCCGTCGGCCAGCCGGAATTTGATGTTCCGGGGCCGGCGGGTAACCATCCCCGCGCAGTACAGCCAGAAGGCGTGGGCGGCGGTAACAGCTACCACAAAAATCCCCATCAGTTCGCAGGCGGAAATAATGGTGGGCAGGCACAGTTCAATGATGTGCTCCAGCATAGGCGTTCTCTCCTTTTACCAGGGTGTTACCCCACCGGTCAGCTCGGATACCGCGGACAGCCCCTGCCGGGCGGCAATCTCCGTCAGCTCGTCCCGGACCCGCAGGGGGGCGAAGGGGTCGGCAAACAGGGCGGTGCCCACCGCCACGGCGGAGGCCCCAGCCAACATAAGCTGGGCGGCGTCCTCCCCCTTGGACACGCCCCCCATGCCCAGGATGGGCAGGGACACAGCCTGGGCCGCCTCCCACACCATGCGCACCGCCACCGGCAGCACAGCGGGGCCGGACAGTCCGCCTGTGTTCATTTTCAAAACGGGGCGGCGGGTGTTGATGTCAATGCGCATCCCCCGGATGGTGTTGATCAGGGAAAGCGCATCCGCTCCGGCCCCCTCCACCGCCCTGGCAATTTCACAGATATCGGTGACGTTGGGGGACAGCTTCACCATAACAGGCACGCCGCCGGCGTGCTTTTTTGCTACCTGCGTCACCTCGGCGGCCAACTCAGGCCGGGTGCCGTAGGCCAGTCCCCCCGCCTTCACGTTGGGGCAGGAGATGTTCACCTCGATCAGGTCCACCCCGGCGGCGGAGAGCTTTTCGCACATAACGCCGTACTCCTCCGGGGTGTTGCCGGAGATGTTGGCGATTACTTTAGTGTCAAACTGCCGCAGGAAGGGCAGCTCCAACTCAAGAAAGGCGTCTACCCCAGGGTTTTCCAGGCCGACCGAGTTGAGAATGCCCATGGGGGTTTCGGCGATGCGGGGGGCGGGGTTGCCCGCCCGGGGGCGGAGGGTGAGACCCTTGGCGCAGATGCCGCCCAACTCCCCCAGGTCATAAAACCGGCTGTACTCCCGGCCGAAGCCAAAGGTGCCCGAGGCCACCACCACGGGGTTTTTCAGCGTCACCCCCGCCAGATTGACCGATAAATCAAGCATCCCAGTCCACCTCCTCCGCATGGAACACCGGGCCGTCCTTACACACGTGCTTCATAGAGCCATCCTTCATGGGCGTGGCGCACACCAGGCAGGCCCCCACGCCGCAGCCCATCCGCTCCTCCATGGACACCTGGCAGGGCACGCCGAACTGGGCCGCCACCTTGGCCACGCTCCGCAGCATAGGCTTAGGCCCGCAGGCCAGCACGCCCTGGTAGTGGTGCTCCTTCTCCAGCTCCTGCCGGACCAGGGCGTCCACAAAGCCGTGGTAGCCCATGGAGCCATCGTCAGTGGCGATATGTACGTCGATGCACTCGCGGTCAAACTCATCCAGCAAAATGGCCCGGTCCTTGGAGCGGAAACCCAGGATGGCGGTGGAGGAGCAGCCGGTATAACAGGCGCAGCCATAAAGAGGAGGCACGCCGATGCCCCCGCCCACCAGCAGATAAGGGCCGGGCGTCGTCTGAAAACCGGTTCCCAGAGGGCCCAGCACATCCACCGTATGGCCCACCGGGCGGCGGGCCAGCCAGCGGGTGCCCTCGCCCTTGACCTCAAAGACAATTCGGAGGCTGCCCTCCGCCGCGTTTCCCTCCCAGGAGCAGATGGAAATCGGCCGGCGCAGCAGAAGGCCGTCCCCGCACTTGATATGGACAAACTGTCCTGGATAGATACTCTGTCCATTGATGGTCCTGGCGTAGTACAGCATATCCCCCACGTTCAGCGTCATGGAGACGGCGTCCTGTGTCAGCTGCTCCTTGGCAATAACCTTACATTTGCGCTCTACTTTCATGCGTTCACCGCTTTCTGCTCTCTCGTCCCGCCCGCAGGCGGCAAGGCTCCCTTTGAAAGGTAATGTCTTTTCCGCAAAAAATACACCTGCCCGCCATGACTGCCCTCCCTTAGTGCCCGTTTAGCTTCTTACTTCAAAAAATCAGGGTTCATAAATTTGACCTGCCCGCAGTGCTCGCACTGGAACACGGCAAACCCCTTGGCCCCGGCCAGCAGATTGGGCAGATCTCCCAGAAGCCAGCTCTGGCGGCCCAGCTGAAATTCTGACACCCCTAAATAGGTCATA
This sequence comes from Lawsonibacter sp., assembly GCA_022793355.1. Lineage (GTDB taxonomy): Bacteria > Bacillota > Clostridia > Oscillospirales > Oscillospiraceae > Lawsonibacter. The sequence goes on from JAAWCR010000069.1 coordinate 3,312, forward strand.
GGCTGGCCGCAGCACTGCATCGCGGCCATTTTTTCCTGCCGCTTCGCCGTCTCCCGCTCCATCTCCTCGAAAAAGGCCCGCACCTTCTCCGGCTCGACGGCCCGACCGGTGCTCAGCAGCTCCCGGCACCGCTCAAGCTGGGGTGTATCAATGTACTGCTTCCAGCACGCCTTGCACACCGGCTGGGTGACCCCGCCGCATTCCAGGGTGTCCTTTCCAAACCGCTTCAGTTCCTCTCCGCAAAACACACAAAACTCTGCCATTTTTTCTCCTTTCTGTTACACGATGGTTACAAACTGCTTAATATCGTCCCGCATGGCGATGGCGGCGTTCCGGGCGGTTTCCTCGAAGTCGCGGCCGTCGCCCCCGGTTTTCTGCCAGGCGCACATGATGCCCCGGGAGGAGTTGACAATCGCCCCGTGGCCGTACTTGTCAAAGGCGTACTGCACATCGTCTGCCGTCCCCCCCTGAGCCCCGTAGCCGGGAACCAGGAAAAAGGTTTTTTCCAGGCGCTTCCGCAACGCGCGGATGTCGGAGGGGTAGGTAGCCCCGGTGACCGCGCCGGCGCAGGTAAAGCCGTATTTGCCCTCGGTCCCGGCGGCAATGCGCTCGTTGAGGTCGCCCATCACCTGATAGACCAGCCGGTCCCCGGCCAGAATGTCCTGAAGCTCGCCGGAACCGGGGTTGGAGGTCTTGACCAGCACAAAGACGCACTTATCCTCCCCCTTGGCGGCCTCCAGGAAGGGCTTTATCGAGTCGGAGCCCATATAGCCGTTGAGGGTGACGCAGTCGGCGTCGAAGGACTTGAATACCTCCCCCTCGATCTTCGCCCCGGACAGCCAGCCCTCAGCGTAGGCGGCGGCGGTGGAGCCGATATCCCCCCGCTTGATGTCGGCAATGACAAACAGGCCTTTTTCTTTGGCATATTTGATGGTGCGCTCCAGCACCTCCATCCCCTGCCAGCCCAGGTTCTCATAGTAGGCCGCCTGGGGCTTGACTGCGGGGACAACGTCGCACAGAGCGTCGATCAGACCTTTGTTAAACTGCCAGATGGCCTCCGCCGCCCCCTTCAGGCCGGTTCCGTACTCCTCAAAGGCGGCCCGGCGGATGTGCTCGGGCACGTACTCAATCCGGGCGTCCAGCCCGGCCACGGTGGGGTTTTTCATCCCCCTGATTTTATCCTGCAACACGTCGAAGGACATAAAAATCACTCCTCTTTATAGATAACCTTTCCCTTGGAAATGGTATACTTCACCCGGCCCTTCACCGTCCGGCCGGCAAAGGGGGTGTTGCGGGCCTTGGAGGCAAATTGCTCTGGGTCGATGGTCCACTCCTCGTCCGGGTCGAAAATCATCAGGTCGGCCACCGCTCCAAGGGACAGATGACCCCGGGACAGGTGGAGCAGATCGGCGGGGTTGGTGGACATGCGGCGGATAATATCGGGCAGGTCCATCTTTTTGGTGTGGTACAGCTGGGTGAGGGTGAGGGCCAGGCTGGTCTCCAGGCCAATCATGCCGCTGGGGGCCCGGCTGAGGGAGCGGGCCTTCTCTTCGGCGGAGTGGGGGGCGTGGTCGGTGGCGATAACGTCGATGGCGCCGTCCTTCAGCCCGGCGATAATCCCCTGGATATCCGCTCTGGTGCGCAGAGGCGGGTTGACCCGGGCCAGGGCCCCCTGAGTAAGCACCTCGTCCTCGGTGAGGGTAAAATATTGGGGGCAGGTCTCACAGGTAATGGGAACCCCCTTCTTCTTCATCCTGCGAATGATATCCACGCTCCGGGCGGTAGAGACGTGGCAGATATGGACCCTGGCTCCGGTCTCCTCGGCCAGCATGGCGTCCCGCATGACCATAATCTCCTCGGCGATGGCGGGCCTGCCCTCCAGCCACAGCTTCCGGGACACGCTGCCCTCATTCACCGCCCGGCCTTCCACCATAGAGGTGTCCTCACAGTGGCACAGCACCGGCAGCTCCAGCTGCCGGGCCCGGATGAGCACATCCCGCATCAGGTTGGCGTTGTCTACGTTGCAGCCGTCGTCGGACAGGGCAATTGCCCCCGCCGCCCGCAGCCCCTCGGCGTCAGTGGGCTCCTCCCCCCGCAACCCCTTGGACACGGCCCCCACGGGGTATACCTCCACCCCGTTGGCCCCCTTGGCCCGGTCCAGTACATATTTAATCTGTTCCGGGCAGTCCAACGTGGGGCTGGTGTTGGCCATGCACACAACCGATGTAACACCCCCCCGGGCGGCGGCGGCGCAGCCGGTGAAAATATCCTCCTTGTAGGTGAGGCCCGGGTCCCGGAGATGTACATGCATGTCCACCAGTCCCGGCGCCACGAACAGCCCGGAGGCGTCGATCACCTGGTCCGCCTCGCAGTCCAAACCGTGCTCCATCAGGCTGATTCGCCCGTTTTCCACCAAAATATTCTGGAGCAGGATGCTACTCGTAACCGGATGGACCACCCGGCCGTTTTGAATCAAAAGCTTCATTATGGTTCCTCCGCAGGTTCCTGGAAATTTTGGACGCGTACTGTGTGCCAAATGCGCACGCATAACATCCTGATATTAAATTATAGCGGAAGATACAGGATTTAGCAACGAGTTTTTCAAATTTTCGGGGCATGCTATGGACAGCGGAGGATTTTTCAAATTCTCCGGAAAAAGGGAGGAAAAATCATGCACACAAACCCTTACAACTGCCATGGCTGCGGTTCCTTTCTCATGGGCGCGGCCACGGGCATGGCCGCAGGCGCCCTTCTGGGCGCTACCATGGCTCCATCCAGCCGCCAGATCAAGCGTGCCGCCCATAAGGCCGCCCGCCGGGTCAACGAGGCTGTGGACCACTTGGCCGACGCCATGGATATGTGACGCGAAAGGCCCCCGGCTCACGCCGGGGGCCCGCTTATTCTGTTTCCATGAATTATCTGACAACAAGCGCCTTTATACTATATAGTTTTACCCGCCTATCCGGCGGATAAAGCGGTATTTGGTCCGTACAGCCCGTCTAGAATTTCCACAATATCGCCAATCACCCCGTCGTTGCAGTGGCAGAGGACGCGGGCCCCCCACTCCTTCACCTCCTGAGCGCAATTGGCAGGGGCAAAGGGGATAGCCGACCGGGCCAGCATAGGGATGTCGTTCTGATTGTCCCCCACACAGTAGACCCGCTCCGGCGCAATGCCCAGCAGCCGGGCCACCCGGTCCACGCCGCCCCCCTTGTTACTGCCCTTCCGGGTCAGCTCCAGGTAACGGGGGTTGGAAAAAATCGCCTCATACAGCTCGCCGCTCCGCTCCAGCAGACGGGTCTGGACGGGGAGCAGCACCTCCCGCTCCTGGTGAAAAATGGCCTTGACCCAGGGAGTGGGAATCTCAGGCACCGGACACTGAGTATAGCCGCAATTCACCTTTTTTAGGTGGGCGAGGGTTATTTCGTTGGGACGGCAGACATAGATGTCCTCCCCATGATAGGCCTCCAGAGACAAGGAGGGGAATTCCTCCATCAGCGCCTCCAGGTCGCCTGGGGCAGAGGGCGGAAGGCAGGTCTGTTCCAGCATCTTGTCCGCCTGAAAGTCGTAGACGGCGGCCCCGTTAGACAGCACCGCCGGGGCATTCATGGGTACAAGGTGGGCGAAGGGGGCAAAGGTGCGGTGAGCGCGGCCGGTGGCTACGGTAAAGCGGCCGCCCTCCCGAATCAAGTACCGGATGGCCTCTAGGTTGCGCTCCGGGACGCTAAGAGTAAAATCATATAGCGTGTCGTCAAAATCGCTTACCAGCAAAATACCGTCAAATTTTCCCATGGGGGCCTCCTTTCGCCCCGTCCGGGGCCGTCAGCTGAGAATATCCGCCCCGAAATAATATCTCCGCATCGGCTTACGGGCCAGCCAGAAAATCAGCAGACACAGCAGCATGTCGATAACCATATAGAAGCCGTTGTACAGCAGGGAGTAAAACCATGGGGTGGTCATGGTCATGCCGAAAAAAACCTCGGGCATATACTCCGCCCAGATTGTGGCCCCCACAACATAGTGGACCAGAAAACGGGCCGCAGAACCGACCGCGGTTCCGGCATAGACGCTCCATTCCCTGCCCCGGAACAGGCCGGCCAGGCCAAGTACTGTAAAGGCCACCAGATAGTCCCCGATGATAGACTGCCACCCCAGGGCAAAGCCGCCGTCAAACATAAACTGCAAAACGCCCAGCACAAAGCCGCTCATCAGTCCAGGGAACAGGCCCCAGCGGCAGGAAAACAAAAAGACCGGCAGCATGGACAGGCAGATGGAGCCCCCCCATGGCATCTCCCATATTTTCAGGTAGCCCAGTACCTGGGCTACGGCCACCATCACGGCTCCCTCGCAGAGCATACGCAGCATATAGCGCTTCCATGTTTTTGTCATTGTCGTTTCCTCCTGAATGTGAAGATACCGCATTACATCCGGACGGGTGTAGTGCGGTCTTAGAGGAGACAACGGCAAGATCTCTCTTCCACTTCCTACGCCGGCATTACCCGGATCAGGTTCTAGGGACCGGAGGCGGCGCGTCTGCCTCGCATCTCAGCCGGGAACCTCGCTCCCAGCGCCCCTGTGTTCGATTGTACTGCGGTTCGATGTTTATTTTAGGCGGCAAAAGCGATTTTGTCAAGCCCCTATTCCCTTGACAACCCGCCCTGCCGCCGATATACTGAAGCGGATATTAGGATGAAGAGGGGCGTTTCCATGAACAAAAAAGAGCTGCTGGACCGCTGCGCCCGGGATGGCGAGGAGCGGATGCTGCTGGCCCGGGTGCTGGACAAGCTGGAGCTGGCCCAAAGCCGGGGCGTCCCCGCCCACACCCCTTTCCTCTCCCCGGGACAGCAGGCGTCGGTGGCCGATTTGCTCAACGCCTGGGGCAGGCCCCGGCACCTGTTCTGGGGCGGTTACCCCGGCAGCGAACGGCAGTTGTGCTTCTTCCTGGCCGACTGGCAAGAGGAGGACAGCGTCCGCTCCGACCCGGAGGGCCCGCTGGCCGCCCTGGAAGCCAAATTTCCCGCCGGGGCCTCCCTCACCCACCGGGACGTCCTGGGGTCCCTTATGGGCCTGGGGCTGACCCGAGAGGTGCTGGGAGACATTCTCCTGCCCCAGCCGGGCCTGTGCCAGGTGGTGGCTCTGCGGGAGGCGGCCCCCATCCTCCTGTCCCAGTGGGAGGGGGCCGGACGGTGGAAGGCGGGCTTTGGAGAAGTCCCCCTGGACCGCCTCTCCCCCAGGCCGCCCCAGGTTAAGACCATCCGGGACACCGTAGCCACACCCCGGCTGGACGCAGTGGCTGCCGCCGGTTTCTCCCTGTCCCGAGGCAAGGCCGCCGCCCTTATCGCCTCGGGCAGGGTGTCCCTCAACCACCGGGAATGCCTGAAGGCCGACCGCCAGGTGTCAGAGGGGGATGTGCTCACCTGCCGGGGATTGGGCAAGTGTGTGATAAAAGAGGTGCCGGGCCAGTCCAAAAAGGGCCGCACCATGCTTGTAATAGAGAGGTATCTATAAAATGGAACAGGAGAAAATTGACCGGATCAACGAGCTGGCCCGAAAGGCCAAAACGCCGGAGGGACTGACCGACGGGGAGCGGGCGGAGCAGGACGCCCTGCGTCAGGCATATATCGCCGCCTA
>JAAWCR010000070.1 GCA_022793355.1 Lawsonibacter sp.
CACATGACCAAGACCCGGCGGCAGATTGAGGCCGACCTGAAACTGGTGGACATTGTGGTGGAGATTATCGATGCCCGGATTCCGGCGTCCAGCCGCAACCCGGACATTGATGCCATCTGCGCCGGAAAACCCCGGCTCATTGTCCTCAACCGGGCGGACCAGGCCGACCCTGCACAGAATAAAGCTTGGGGAAGCTGGTTTCGTGAACAGGGCTACTCGGTTCTGGAGACCGACGCCCGATCCGGTCGGGGAATCAACCAGTTTTCTGCCGTGGTCCAGGGGGTGCTGAAGGACCAGATTGCCAAGTGGCGGGAGAAGGGACAGGTGGGCCGGCCTGTCCGGGCGATGGTGGTGGGTGTGCCTAACGTGGGCAAGTCCACCTTCATCAACAAGGTGGCAAAGAAGAAGTCCGCCAAAGCCAGCGACCGCCCCGGTGTCACAAGAGGAAAGCAGTGGGTCAACGTAGACCGAAGCCTGGACCTCTTGGACACCCCCGGCATCCTTTGGCCCAAATTCGAGGATGAGACCACCGGAATGAATCTGGCTTTCACCGGGGCGGTAAAGGACGAGATTATGGATGTGGAGACCTTGGGCTGTCACTTCATGGCTCTGCTGGGGACGCGCTACCCCCAAGCGCTGATGGACGGCTACAAATTGAACCAGGTCCCTGACCGGGAGGGGGAGGAAAACGACGTTGCCTACGGCTATAACCTCCTCCAGGCCTGTGCGGCCCGGCGCGGCATGCGTATCTCCGGCGGCGAGCTGGACACCGAGCGCATGGCCCGGGTCCTGCTGGACGAATACCGAGGCGGCAAGCTGGGATGTTTTACACTTGAGACGCCTGTTTGACCCATTATCCCCCGAAACCGACCGATTCTTACTCCCATGCTTCCGCTGATGCCGTTTTTAGCGGCTATTCCAATTTCCAAGCCAGTTTTTGGAGCTGCGTTATCATTCTTGCTCCTGCTGCTGTGCTTGTGGATACAGAGAAAAAGTGAGGAAAATTTATGGATTTCTGGCAATATGAAAAAGAAGCGATAGCGCAAGGGTATGCCACCGTCTGCGGCTGCGACGAGGCGGGAGCGGGGCCCTTGGCGGGGCCGGTGTATGCGGCGGCGGTCATTTTGCCTCTGGGGGTAGACATTCCCGGTTTGGACGACTCCAAAAAGCTGACCGAAAAGCGCCGTGAAGTACTTTTCCCTGTCATCCAGGAAAAGGCGCTGCACTGGTCGGTAGCCTGGGTGGAGGCGAAGGAGATTGACGAGACCGATATCCTCAGCGCGAGAATGCGCGCCATGCAGCTGGCCATAGACGGTCTGTCCCAAGCGCCGGATTTCGTTCTCATCGACGGCAATCGGGATAAGGGAAAATCCGCCTGCATTACTACGCTCCACCGCTGTGTTGTAAAGGGAGATAGCCTGTCGGCTTCTATGGCGGCGGCGTCTGTTTTAGCCAAGGTGAGCCGGGACCGGTTTATGAAAAAAATGGCGGAGCAATATCCGGAGTACCGCTTTGACAAGCACAAGGGCTACGGCACAAAGCTCCACTATGAGCTGCTGCGGGCTTATGGTCCCTGCCCCATCCACCGCCGGACCTTTTTGAAGAACCTGTGAGCGGGCAGGAAAGCCGTTTGCGGGGCCGGTGGGGAGAGGGGACAGCCGCAAACTATTTGCGAGGCAAAGGCTTCCGCATAATAGCAGCCAACTGGAAGTGCCGGTTTGGGGAAATCGACCTGATTGCCGAGGACGGCGCGTATCTCTGCTTTGTAGAGGTCAAACAGCGCAAGAGCGCCGCCTACGGCACCGCCGGGGCCTATGTGGACCGCCGCAAGCAGGACAAGCTGCGCACCGCCGCTATGCTCTATCTGACAGGACATCCTACGGACCTCCAGCCCCGTTTTGATGTGGTTGAAATTTATGCCCCCCAGGGTATGGACACAAAAAAGCCAGAGATTTTCCATTTGGAAAACGCCTTTTAGTCACAAAATCCCTTGACCTGCCCGTAAAAAACTGGCATAATAGGACCCATCAATAACAGAGTAAGGAAGGATCAATATGCGGTATATCAGCACCCGTGATAACACCATTCAGTATTCCGCCGCCCAGGCCATTGCCCAGGGGCTGGCTAAGGACGGGGGCCTGCTGACTCCCTGCTACATTCCCAAGCTACCGGGCAAGGCGCTGGACGACCTGCGGGAGATGGCCTACCAGCAGCGGGCGGTGTACATCATGAAGATGTTTTTGGAGGAGTTTTCCGTCAAGGAGCTCACCGACTTTGCCAACGCCGCCTATGGCCCGGAAAAATTCGACTCCCCGGCGGTGGCCCCGGTGCACACGGTGGACGAAAACACCCACTGCCTGGAGCTGTGGCACGGCCCCACCTGTGCTTTCAAGGATATGGCGCTGCAAATGCTGCCCCATCTGCTCACCGCATCCCTGGCAAAGACGGAGGAGGACAAGATGGCCTGTATTCTGGTGGCCACCTCCGGCGATACGGGGAAGGGCGCTTTGGAGGGCTTCAAAAACGTGGCCCGGACTAAAATCCTGGTGTTCTACCCCAAAGACGGGGTGTCTCAGGTCCAGGAGCTGCAAATGGTCACCCAGGAGGGTGCCAATGTGGGTGTGGCCGCCGTGGTGGGCAACTTTGACGATGCCCAGACCGGAGTAAAGCGGCTGTTTTCCGACAAAGAGGTATGCGAAGCGCTGGAGAAAAAAGGTTATTTCTTCTCCTCCGCTAACTCCATCAACTGGGGCCGGGTACTGCCCCAGCTGGTCTATTATATCTCGGCCTACTGTGATTTGCTTCGGGATGAGAAGGTATCCCTGGGACAGTCGGTAAACATCTGCGTTCCCACCGGAAACTTTGGCAACATTCTGGCTGCCTACTACGCCCGGGAAATGGGGCTGCCCATCGACCAGTTGATCTGTGCCTCCAATCGCAATAATGTCCTCACCGACTTTATCCGGGAGGGTGTCTATGACCGCAACCGCACCTTCTACAGCACCATGTCCCCCTCCATGGACATTCTCATTTCCTCCAACCTGGAACGGCTGTTGTACTCCCTCACCGGGAGCACCGCCGAGGTAAAGGACTACATGGAGCAGCTGAACGCCGGGGGCCGGTATCAGCTGAATGAAAAGCTCAAGGACAAGCTGCAAAAGCGTTTTAAGGGCTACTGCTGCGATGACCGGGAAACCCAGCGGGTGATCCGTTCTATGTATGACAAGCACGGCTATCTCATTGATACCCATACTGCGGTGGCCTTCTCCGCCCTGGAGCAGTACCGGCAGGAGACGGGGGACGATACCCCCACGGTTGTGGCCTCCACCGCCAGCCCCTTCAAGTTCTGCGCCAGCGTCCTGGAGGCCTTGGGCGAGACCAGTCCGGCCTCTGGCCTAGATGCTCTGGACCAGCTGACCACCAAGACCGGTCTGCCTGCCCCCACCCCTCTGGCCTCGCTGCGGGATAAGAAGGTCCGCTTCACCCAGGTGGTCGAGAAGGAAAACATGGTGGACGCGGTTATGTCCCTGTTGGACTGATCCCATGGCCCTGTACGCCATTGGAGATACCCACCTGTCCCTGTCCAGCGACAAGCCTATGGACGTGTTCGGGGGTGGCTGGACGGGCTATGTGGACAAGCTGCGGGAGGGCTTTGCCGGAATAGGACCGGAGGACACCGTGGTGATTTGTGGGGACATTTCCTGGGGCATGAGTCTGGAGGAGGCCAAGCAGGACTTTGCTTTTCTGAACGCCCTGCCGGGGGGACGGAAGCTGCTCCTAAAGGGCAACCACGACTATTGGTGGACCACCGCAGCCAAAATGAAGGGCTTTTTTGAGAAAAACAGCTTTTCTACCTTAGATATCCTCCACAATAACTGTCATGCTTACGGGGACATTGCCCTGTGCGGTACCCGGGGCTGGTTTTACGAGGAAGACCGGGGGGAACACTCCGCCAAAATTTTTAACCGAGAGCTGATTCGCCTGGAGACGTCTCTGAAAGGGGCAGGGGAGAGGGAGAAGTTATGCTTCCTCCACTACCCGCCTCTGTATCAGGGCTACCGCTGCCAGGAGATTATCGACCTGCTGGAGAAGTACGGGGTAAAGCTGTGCTGCTACGGCCACCTCCACGGGGGGAGCCATCGGCTGGCCGTCACCGGCCGGCAGGGGGAGGTGGAATATCGCCTGGTTGCCGCCGACTATGTGGGGTTCACCCCCAGGAAGCTTCTGTGAGCGCCTGGAGATTTTCGCATTTATGGTGAGGCGATTCGGAATGAAAACAAGTGTGGTTTGGGCCGACGGCACGTTTGAAAGCAATACGGCGCCTCTGATGGGCTCCTTGGAGCAGTGCGCCGTTCGGGCGGCTGAGCTGGGCTTTGATGGAATGTCCCTGACGGTGAATCGCCCGGAGGAGCTTGACCCGGCGCGGATCCATAAAATCATGGGAGCGTGTGGGCTTGCCGTCTCCGGTCTGGCCACCGGCCGAACTTATACTGTGGACGGTCTGGGGCTCGGCATGGCCGAAGCGGAAAGACGGAAGGCCGCCGTGGACCGTATGCTGCGGCATACCGAGCTGTGCGCCGAGTTAGGCGGGGCAAAGCTGATTATAGGGGCTGTTCGAGGCTGGATCAGGGACGCCGGAGACAGACAGAGGTATGAAATGCTGTTTCGGGATAGCGTGGAGACAATTTTAAAACGCGCCCAAGCCCTCCAGGTGAAGGTGGTTTTAGAGGCAATCAGCCGCATGGATTCCGATGCCTGCTGTTCCATCGAGGAGACGGCCGCGTTTATCCGGTCGTTTCACAGCGATGCTCTCCAGCTTCAGCTGGACAGCATTCATCTGCACACAAACGGAGAGACGGAAATCTATGAAAAAATTTTGCGCTCGGCGGATCTGCTTGGACAGGTGGACATCTCTGATGTTGGACGAAAAGCTCCGGACGGAAAACATTTTGATTTTCAGGAGCTGCTCAAGGGACTGAAAGACGCAAGGTATCAGGACTATCTTGTCTTTGAGTATCAGGCGTCTCCTCCGGAGGGGGCGGTCAAGGCGGGACTGGACTATATCCGCTCACTGCTGACGGCCTGACGCCGCGGCCCATCCATAATACACAAGAGATGGCCTGTTTTTCCGGCGCAAACCCCGTCAAGTTGCCGGACAGCGGGCCGCACTTAAAAATAAAACAGGAAAATTTCAGGGAAATTTCAAAATAAGACTGTTCAAACCGCCGCATATCTGATAGAATATCGTGGCGAAAGTAAAAGGGCCCTGCCGCCGGGACGCGGCTCGATGGGGCCGACAGGAGGAAATTGACAAATGAAGGTCACCAGTGTTGAGAAGAAAGAGAAGAGCACCGTCGAGCTCACCATTCAGGTGGAGGCCGACCAGTTCGAGGCCGCCATTCAGAAGGTCTATCTGAAGAACCGCAGCCGTATCAATGTTCCAGGCTTCCGGAAAGGCAAGGCCCCCCGGAAAATCATCGAGGGCATGTACGGCGCCAATGTGTTCTATGAGGACGCCATCAACGACATCTATCCCGCTGTTTACGCGGAAGCGGTGAAGGAGCAGGGTCTGGACGACGTGGGCTACCCCAAGATGGAGATCGTGGAGGTGGGCAAAGAGGGCTTTACCTTCAAGGCGCTGGTCTCCGTCCGCCCCGAGGCTAAGCTGGGCGAGTACAAGGGCCTCACCGCCCCCAAGGAGGAGCCCAAGGTCACCGATAAGGACATTGACGAGGAGCTCAAGCCCTACATCGACCGGGCCGCCCGCCTGGTCAGCGTCAAGCGCAAGGCCAAGAAGGGCGACACCGCTGTGATTGACTTTGAGGGCTTTGACAACGGCACTCCCTTTGAAGGCGGCAAGGGGGAGAACTACGACCTGAAGCTGGGCGCGGGGATGTTTGTTCCCGGCTTTGAGGAGCAGGTAATCGGCATGAAAGCCGGTGAAGAGAAGGACATCGATATCACCTTCCCCGAGGACTATCACGCCGACCTGGCTGGCAAGGCTGTGGTATTCCACGTAAAGGTTAATGAGGTGAAGGAGTCCCAGGCTCCCGAGGTGGACGATGAGTTTGCCAAGGATGTGTCTGAGTTCGACAGCCTTGCGGACTTCCGCAAGGACCTGGGCGATAAGCTGCTGGAGCGGAAAAGGGCCCAGGCGAAGGCTGACTTTGAAAACGCCGTACTGGAACAGCTGGTGGAGGGGATGGAGTGTGAAATCCCCGACGGCATGGTGGAGGTCCAGGTGGACCGCCTGATGGACGACTATGCCATGCGCATCCAGAGCCAGGGCATGCGTGTGGAAGACTACATGTCCATGATGGGCATGACCCCCGATATGATGCGTACCTCCGCCCGTCCTTCCGCGCTGAAGCAGGTGCAGATGGAGCTGGCGCTTACCGCTGTGGCCAAGGCCGAGGGACTGGAGGCCACTGACGAGGAGTACGAGGCCGAGATTGCCAAGCTGGCCGAGCAGTATAAGATGGAAGCTGACCAGGTGAAGTCCCTGGTCCCCGCCGACGGCCTGAAGAAGGATCTGGTACTGCGCAAGGCCAGTGAGCTAGTGCTGTCCAACGCCAAGGAAGGAAAAGCCAAGAAGGCGAAAAAGGCGGAGGAGGGCGAGGAAAAGCCCAAGCGTACCCGGGCCAAGAAGGCTAAGGATGAGGAGGCCCAGAGCGAGGAACCCAAGGAAGAGTAACTATATCGTACGTCCCGGGGCGGCCATTGCCGCTCCGGGCGTAAGAATGTCCCAAGGAATGAAGTTCCAGCGGTATGGGTATACTCTGGTATCACACTGAAAAAGGAGCATCTATATGAGCTTAGTTCCCTATGTAGTAGAACAGACCAACCGGGGCGAGCGGTCCTACGACATCTTCTCCCGGCTGCTGAACGACCGAATTGTCATGCTGTCTGAGGAGGTAAACGACACTACCGCATCCCTGATTGTGGCCCAGCTGCTGTATCTGGAGGCCCAGGACCCCGATAAGGACATCCAGTTTTATATCAACAGCCCTGGCGGTTCAGTTACCGCCGGCATGGCTATCTACGACACCATGCAGTATATCAAGTGCGATGTGTCCACCATTTGCATCGGAATGGCCGCCTCAATGGGGGCGTTCCTGCTGTCCTCCGGCGCCAAGGGGAAGCGGCTGGCCCTGCCTAACGCTGAAATCATGATTCATCAGCCCTCCGCCGGCACCCAGGGCCAAATTACCGATATGGCCATCCATCTGCGCCGCCTGGAGATAATTAAAAAGCGGATGAATCAGATTTTGTCCGACAACACGGGCAAGCCCATTGAGGTGGTCACCTCCGATTGCGAACGGGATAACTTTATGACCGCACAGGAGGCCATGGAGTATGGCCTGATTGACAAGGTGATTGACAAGCGGTAACGAATTCGGGCGGAGCGATCTGCCAACCCCAGTAAATGAGGTGTTTCCATGGCAAAAAACGAAGATAACAAAAGGGTTCGCTGTTCCTTTTGCGGCAAGCATCAGGATCAGGTCAAGCGGATGATTGCCGGTCCCGGCGTCTACATCTGCGACGAGTGCGTTGGTCTGTGTATGGAGGCGATGGGGGCCGACCCCATGCTGCTGGACGACGAACCGATCATGGGGGACATCCCCGATGCCATCCCCACCCCCAAGGAGATACACGCCGTTCTGGACCAATATATTATCGGTCAGGAGAAGGCTAAGGTGACCCTGTCGGTGGCGGTGTATAACCATTATAAGCGTATTTACTTCGGCGGGGCGGAGGATGTGGAACTGCAAAAAAGCAATATCCTTCTGATGGGTCCCACCGGCTGCGGTAAGACCCTCTTCGCCCAGACCCTGGCCCGGGTGCTGAAGGTGCCTTTCGCCATTGCGGATGCCACCACACTTACCGAGGCAGGCTATGTGGGCGACGATGTGGAAAATATTCTTCTGCGCCTGGTTCAGGCCGCCGATTACGATGTTGAGCTGGCGGAGCGGGGGATTATCTATATTGATGAGATGGATAAAATCGCCCGGAAGAGCGAAAATACCTCTATTACCCGGGATGTGTCCGGCGAGGGCGTGCAGCAGGCGCTGTTGAAGATTTTGGAGGGCACTGTGGCGAACGTCCCACCCCAGGGAGGGCGCAAACACCCCCATCAGGAGTTCATCCAAATTGATACCCACAATATCCTGTTTATCTGTGGCGGTGCATTTGACGGTATCGACAAAATTATCGAGCACCGTCTGGACAAACGTTCCCTGGGCTTTGGGGCTGAAGTCAAGAGTAAGAAAGAGCGCAATGTGGGTGAGCTTATGACAGAGCTTCAGCCCCAGGATTTGCTGAAATACGGTATTATCCCTGAGCTGGTGGGACGTATGCCGGTGGTCACCACCCTGGAATCTCTGAACCGGGAGCAGATGGTGCGCATCCTCACCGAGCCTAAGAACGCCTTGGTGAAGCAGTACCAGGTGTTGCTGGCCTACGATGAGGTGGAGCTGGAGTTCACCCAGGAGGCCTTGGAGGCGGTGGCCGACCGGGCGGTGGCCCGGGAAATTGGTGCCCGGGGTCTGCGGGCCATTCTGGAAGAGGTAATGAACCAAATCATGTACGACATCCCCTCTGATCCCACCATTGTAAAGGTGAGCATCACAGGTCCCTGCGTGGAGGAGGGGGTGGACCCCGACTTGACCCGGGATGCCAAGCGTACCCAGCGGCCCAAGCTGGGGAAGGCAACTGTCCAGGTGGAGCGGCGGTCCGCGCCCAGCCACCGGGGCTATGTAAGTTGACAGAACACATAATCGAAATGGAACGCCCCGCAGTCCTGTCCCCACAGCGGGGAAGCGGGGCGTTTCCCCCTACTCCGACGAGAGGAAGTGAGCATCCGTGAGCAAAGAGTGGGATATCCTCAACACTACTACTATGCCCGCCATCGCCCTGCGGGGATTAACCGTATTTCCCAATGTGCTGATTCATTTTGAGGTGGCTCGAGAGGCCTCTGTGAAGGCACTGGAGGCCGCCATGACCGCCGGAAGCCCCGTGTTCCTGGTGGGGCAGAAGGACATTGCCGTGGAGGAGCCTGAGCTGGACGACCTGTATCAGGTGGGCACAATTTCCCACATCCGCCAGATTCTCCGCATGCCTGGGGACAATGTGCGGGTGATGGTGGAGGGCCAGGCCAGAGGACGGGTTCTTCAGCTGCTGCGCACCGAGCCATACCTGGAGGCGGAGGTGCGGGAGATTCCCGCCGCAGAGTCCCCCGCCCGAGGCAGCGCCAGAACGGAGGCCCTGATGCGCGCCACCTATGAGCTGTTCCAAAACTATGCGGAGCTGTCCCCCAAGCTGGCCCCCGACCTGATGGTCCATGTGCTGGCCAGTCAGGACCCGGGACACATTGCCGACTATATCGCCCAAAATATCCCCATGCGCAACAGCGACAAGCAATCCGTGCTGGAGGAGCTGCGGCCCGCCCGCCGGTTAGAGAAACTTTACCGGCTGCTGGAGCGGGAGGTGGAAATTCTCTCGCTGGACCAGGAGATTCAGGAGCGGGCCCGGGAACAGATGAGCGACCACCAGCGGGATTACTACCTTCGGGAGCAGATCAAGGCCATCCAAACCGAGCTGGGGGAGGAGGCCGACGAGATTGAGGAGTACCGGGAGAGGATTGCCAAAGCGGATCTGCCCAATGAGGTACGGGAAAAGCTGAACAAGGAGCTGGGCCGGCTGGCGAAGCAGTCCTACAGCTCCTCCGAAGGTACAGTCCTGCGGGGCTATCTGGACGTCTGCCTGGAGCTGCCCTGGGGGAAGAAAACCCGGGAGAAGGTGAATGTTTCCGCGGTGCGCAAGGTGCTGGACCAGGACCATTTCGGCTTGGACAAGGTGAAGAACCGCATTTTGGAATTTGTGGCCGTCAAGCAGCTGGCACCGGAGCTGAAAGGACAAGTGCTCTGCCTGGTAGGGCCTCCGGGTGTGGGTAAGACCTCCATTGCCATGTCCATGGCGAAAGCTATGAACCGGAAGCTGGCCCGGGTTTCTCTGGGTGGGGTCAGCGACGAGGCGGAAATTCGCGGCCACCGCAAGACCTATGTTGGGGCCATGCCCGGCCGAATCATCTCAGCCATCCATCAGGCCAAGAGCTGTAACCCACTGATTCTTTTGGATGAAATTGACAAGTTGGGCTATGACCACCGGGGGGACCCCTCCTCCGCGCTGTTGGAAGTGTTGGACGGGGAGCAGAATTCCACCTTCCGGGACAACTTTTTAGAGGTGTCTTTCGACCTGTCCGAGGTGCTGTTCGTTACCACCGCCAACACCACCGACACCATCCCGCGTCCCCTTTTGGACCGGATGGAGGTGATTGAGCTGTCCAGCTACACCGACGAGGAGAAGGTACAGATTGCGAAAAAACATCTGCTGCCCAAGGAGATAAAACGCCATGGGCTGTCCAAGGGGCAGCTGAGGGTAACCGATGGAGCCCTGCGGGAGATTATCGCCGCTTACACCAGGGAATCGGGCGTCCGTGTGCTGGAGCGCCGCCTGGCCGCTGTATGCCGTAAGACGGCTATGCGTGTGGTGACAGATGATGTAAAGGTTATCCACGTTACAGATAAGAACCTGGAGGAATTTCTGGGCGTACCCCGTTACCACCCGGAGCGGCAGGCTCTGGAGGAGCGGGTGGGTGTGGTCAACGGACTGGCCTGGACCTCCGTGGGGGGGGAACTGTTGGAGGTGGAGGTCAATGTGGTCTCTGGCTCCGGCAAGGTGGAGCTTACCGGCAACCTGGGGGATGTGATGAAGGAGTCGGCCCATGCTGCCCTCAGCTTCATCCGCAGCCAGGCCGACCGGCTGAATATCCCCACCGATTTTTACAAAGAAAAGGATATTCATGTCCATTTTCCGGAAGGTGCGGTTCCAAAGGACGGCCCCTCCGCCGGCATCGCCATCACGACCGCCATGGTATCCGCCCTTACCGGTTGCCCGGTGCGCCGGGGAATCGCCATGACCGGCGAGGTCACCCTCCGGGGGCGGGTGCTGCCCATTGGGGGGCTGAAGGAAAAGACCATGGCCGCCTTCCGAAATGGGGTCAGGACCGTTATCATCCCCGCTGACAACGCCAAGGATTTGGAGGAAATCGACCAGACCGTGCGGGCAGCCCTCCAGTTTGTACTGGTGGAGCGTGCGGACCAGGTACTGGTCCACGCGTTGAACCGTCCCACTGAAGCCGCGCCCGCGCAGAAGCGGAGCCACGCTAGAAAGTCGGAGGAGTTGCCCCCTGTCCCGCCGGAACCAAAGGGTGATTCCCGTCTGCGCCAGTAAGGGGGACAGTATGACAGTGAATTTACAGAAAGCGGAATTTGTGCTGTCCGCTGTTTCGCCCAAACACTTTATTCAGGACGGCCTGCCCCAGGTAGCCTTTGCCGGCCGGTCCAATGTGGGAAAGTCCTCCGTCATCAACCGGCTGCTCAACCGGAAAAATTTTGCCCGGGTGGGGGCAGCGCCGGGAAAAACCGTCCATGTGAACTACTTCATCATTGACAAGGCCTTTTACCTGGTGGATCTGCCCGGCTACGGTTACGCCAAGGTGTCCAAAGCGGAGCGGGACCGATGGGGGAGGCTGATGGAGGACTACTTCGACCGGCCCGACCTGCTGACCCTAGGGGTGATGATTGTAGATGCCCGGCACAAGCCCACCGCCGACGACTGCACCATGTTCCGGTGGTTCCGGGATACTGGCTGTCCTCTTGTGATTGTGGCGAATAAGCTGGATAAACTGAAAAAGAGCGAGATTGAACCCAATCTCCAGCTCATTCGGGACATCCTGAAGCTGGAGGAGAAGGACCGTTTCATTCCCTTCTCCGCCGAAAAGGGGACGGGGCGTGAGGAGCTGCTCTCGGCTATTTTTACTGGAATTGAAAAATAGAGCGGCAAGCGCCGCTCTACGGGGATATGTAGTATTCAAACATTGCCTGAACATCCTCGGCCTGATCGATATGTTCCTGTGCCAGGGCCTTGGCTTGGAGCTGTCCAGACTGGCCAGCGCGGCGGCCTTGATTTGCAGACGCAGGACAAACTCATGTGAGTATTCGATGGTGTTTTTTAAGATGGTTGAGGGAATAGGGAACAGCAGCTGTTTTTTTGGGTCCATTTTGAAAACTCCCTTTTCAGATTGGTGTTGCTCAACGCCATTTGACAAAATGATTCGTCAAAATATCTAAAGCGAGCAGTCACCCATACAGATAACTGCTCGATAAATTGGATGTTTTCATTTAGGATATTTGAGATAAGATACTTGCA
>JAAWCR010000071.1 GCA_022793355.1 Lawsonibacter sp.
CGGAGAACGTGTCTACGATCTGTCTATACAGCGCAGCAAAAAAAGCGTTACGCTGAACTTGAAAGCCGAGCAGGATAAGCAGGTTTTTCTAAGGCTTGTACAAAAGGCCGATGTTGTGGTGGAGAATTTTAAGCCGGGCACAATGGAGCGGATGGGACTGGGGTATGATGTTATTTCCTCGGTAAACCCCAGGGTGGTTTTTCTTGCCGTCTCCGGGTTCGGATACACAGGGCCCTACTCCAGCCGCGGCGCACTGGATATGGTAATTCAGGGGATCAGCGGCTTGATGAGCCTAACCGGCGAACCGGACGGGCCCGCCATGCGATGCGGAACTTCGGCCAGCGATGTGTTCACCGCTCTGTATACGTTTGGGGCGGCGGCGGCGGCTTTGTATGACCGGGAAAAGACGGGGAAAGGCCAGTTTGTGGACATTGCCATGCTGGATTCCACCTTCTCCTGTCTGGAAAACGCGGTGATCAATACCTTCGTCTTTGGAAAAAATCCCCAGCGGGTGGGCAACAGCCATCCCACCAGCGTGCCCTTCGGCACCTTCCCAACCCTGGATGGCGAGATTATCATCACCTGTTCCAGAGATCCGGCTTTCTACAGCCTGTGCCGCGCCCTTGGGCGGGAAGATATGATTCAGGACCCCCGCTTTTCCGCCGCCGAGGGCAGACGCCAGCATAAAGCGGAGCTGACGGAGGAGATTTCCCGCTTTACCAGCGCGCGCACCATGGCAGAGTGCGAGGACATACTGAACGCGCATGGCGTACCCAACAGCCGCATTAACACCATGATGATGATTTGCGCCGATCCGCAGATCCGTGCCCGGAATATGGTGGTTGAGGTGGAGCACCCCGTAGCCGGGAAATATAAAATGGCGGGCAGCCCCCTGAAGTTCAGCAATTATCCAGACACCACCTATGCTCCCGCTCCCACTCTGGGGCAGCATACGGTTCAGGTGCTCCAGGAGTACATAGGCATGCCGGCGGAGGAGATCAGCGCCCTGTTGGCCGGTCAGGAGCAGCTGGCAAAGAAATAGTATCCGGCGGTTGAAATTGGACCGCCGGTTGGCTACAATCAGAGGGCGCAAATTGTGCAATACGAACCAATTTCTCGTTGAAGGAAGGACAGAAGGGAGACATGTTATGAAATTTCGCGCGCAACTGGGGGACCTGATTCTCAGCATTCTGGCCATTGCCGGCGGGCTTGCCATCCTGGTGCTGACCAGACTTCAGGGGCTGCAGCTTGTAAAAAGCGGTAAGATGGGCCCCGGGTTTTTCCCAACCATCTGCGGAATCGCCATCGCGGCCTGCGGCATTATGCTCCTGGCAGAGCTGTGGTACTCACGAAAGAAAGGAAATACATCTGAGGACAAGCTCCTGTTTAACACCAATGAACTACGCAATCTGCTCATCTTCGCCGTGCTTGGCGCGATGGTACTGCTGCTTTCCAAATATCTCGGCCTGCTCACCTGTCTGGGGCTGTGTGTGGCGGCTTACCTGAAAATCCAGGGAAAAGAATCCTGGAAAAAAACCATTCTCATCAGTGTATGTATGGTCGCCTTTTTGTACGCTGTGTTTGTCCTGTTTCTCCACGTTCCGGTGCCCAAAGGGCCCCTCGGCTTTTAGGGAAAAGGAGGGTAGTTATGAATTTGTTTTCCAACCTGGTGATGGGTTTCTCCATTCTGACCGATCCGATGGTTATCGTTTATTCCCTGATTGGAGTTGTCTGCGGAGTTATTATCGGTGCGCTGCCGGGTCTGGGACCCTCTGTCGGTATTGCGGTCCTTCTCCCTATGTGTTACGGATTGAACGCGGTCGGAGCGCTGTGTATGCTGTGCGGCATTTACTATGGCGCGATGTATGGCGGCTCCATTACCGCCATCCTGATTAACACCCCCGGCGATTCGGCGGCCATTATGACCACGCTGGACGGCTACCCCTTAGCCCGGAAGGGTCAGGCCGGCAAGGCGCTCGGTATGTCCTGTCTGGCCTCTGTCATCGGTGGAACCATCTCGATTGTGCTCTTTATGGCCCTGGCTCCGGTCATCTCCAACTTCGCCACCACCTTTGGCCCTTCTGAATACTTCGCGCTGATGGTGCTGGGACTGACCTCCATCGCAGGTATGACCGGTAAGTCCCCGGCAAAGGGGTTTCTGGCCGCGTTTCTTGGACTGTTTATTGCGGGGATCGGAATTGATCTGGTATTTGGAACTACCAAATTTGTCTTTGGAAACGTCAATTTGTACTCCGGCATTGATTTTGTCCCGGTGGCCATGGGCCTGTTCGGCATCGCGGAAATCGTCTGCAACTACGAGGACAGCGACATCAAGATAGACAAAGAAAACCTGAAGCTCCGGAAGCTTCTCCCCACAAAACAGGAGTGGAAGCTGTCGCTTCCTCACATCGGGCGCGGAACCGTTCTGGGATTTATTGTGGGCATGCTCCCCGGCGCCGGCGCCACCATCGCCTCCTTCCTCTCTTACGATATGGCAAAACGGACCTCAAAGCGCGGAGACGAGTTTGGCAGCGGTGTATTGGAGGGGGTAGCGGCTCCGGAGTGCGCAAACAACGCGGCCTCCATGGGAGCCATGGTCCCTATGCTGACGCTGGGCGTCCCCGGGTCGGGCGCGACGGCCATTATGATGGGGGCATTGATGATGCTGGGAATTTCCCCCGGTCCCTCCTTCTTCACCAAAAACGCTGAGGTCGCGTGGGGCCTGGTCGCCTCCATGTATTTGGGAAATATCATCCTGGTCTGCATTGGTTTGGGCGCTCTGTCCCTGTTTGTCCGGATCCTCCGGGTCAAAACCACCACGCTAAACGCGCTGATCTTTGCTTTTATCCTTATGGGGGCCTACGCCCTGGAAAATTCCATGTTTACGGTGGGAGTTACCCTGTTCTTTGGCGTTCTGGGGTACTTTTTGAAAAAGGTAAACGTTCCGGCCGCGCCTATGGTGCTGGCGCTGGTGCTGGGCGCCCTTACCGAAACCAATCTCCGCCAGGCTCTGATTATTGACAACAACAACTTCCTGGCCGTTCTCCTCCACCCCATCTCCTCCGTGATCATTGTGATTGCCCTTCTCCTGGCCTTTGGCACCCCTATCAAGAGCTGGATTACCACGAGATTTCGTAAAAAAACGGCCTGATTGACGCCGGCTATCGTACCTGTATATGGCTGGACTGCGTTCCAGTTATGTAAAATTAAAAAAGGAAGGAATTATTATGAAAAAACTGCTTTCAATTGCCCTTATGGCAGCCATAACATTATCCCTTGCCGCCTGCGGCGGCACCCCGGCCCCCAGCTCCGGCAGCACCTCCGGAAATCATTCCGCCACAAGCGGAGGCAGCGGCGCCCCCTCCGACAGCTCCACCGGCGAACCAGCCAAGTGGACGCCCACAAAGGATATTGAATTTGTCATTCCCTTCGGCGCAGGCGGGGGAAACGATATTCTGGTTCGGAAAATGATTGAAATTATCGAGAAATATGACCTCTGCCCGGTCAACATTGTCCCGGTCAATAAGAGCGGCGGCTCCGGCGTGGTGGGCTATACCTATCTGCTCTCTCTGGGAGCGGGGAACGAGTACGCCTTGGCATCCACTTCCGCCAGCTTCTACACCCAGCCCTTAACCGGGAATTCCCCCTATACGCCCGACGAGAGCAATTTCTCCTTCACCGCTCACATGGTCAAGGATCCCGTTGTGCTTGTGGCCAACCCCTCCTACGGCTTTACAAACATGCAGGACATTGTGGATTACGCCAAGGCTCACCCCGGCGAGCTGAAGTGGGCCGGGGTAGGCAATGCGTCGGATGACGCGATTATTATGTATATGTTCAACGATATTGCCGGCATTGACCTCACCTATGTCCCCTACGACGACGGCGGGCTGCTTCAGGCCGCCGTTCTGGGAGGACACATCGCGCTGGCCCCCGTCTCCCTGGCCGAGGCCCAGGAGCATATGGCCGCCGGCACGATGACCGCCATTGCCGCCTGCGCCGACGAACGCTTTGACGCCATCCCCGACGTACCCACCGTAATTGAGGAGGGGTATGACATTGCCCACCAGCAGAGCCGCGGCATCGTCATGAATCCCAACGTCTCTGAGGAAGTGCTGGCGTACTACTCCGATCTGTTCCGCCAGGTCTCGGAAACCACTGATTGGGAAGAATTTACAACTTCCAACGCAATGACCAACTCCTTTATGCCCTATGATGAATTTGCGACTTATGCAAAAGAGATGCTTGACGACTACAGCACCTATCTGGCGCTGATCCCGGATCTATAAGGCAGCCGGCCATTTGCCGGACACAGCAGCGGACACTGAACTGTAGAAAAATTGGACCGCCGCCCCTCAGGGGGCGGCGGTTTTCAGCGGGGTATGGCTGTTTGCCGGGATGTCAGGGAAACGTGGAGGCGTCCTCCCGGGAGACAGAAGGGACCACAAGAGCGGGCTGTTTCTGTTCCGGCAGCTCCTCCAAGTCGTAGGGGGAGGCGTCGTAATAGGGTTCCACGGCAATCAGGTCCTCGTCGTCCGGGACCGGCACCTTGCCGGGCATGACGTGGTAGACCGCCGGGTCCTCAGTCCCTACGTCGGCGGCGGCCCGCTGGCCCACCTGGACCAGAATGGCGTCGTCGTCCGGGTCCAGCTTCGCCAGAACGACCAGGATGGAGTTGTTGACCTCGGTGAGGGTCAGCTCGATGCGGTTGGCCTCCTCGTTGATGCCCCAGCCCGCCATCACGTCGCCGCATTCCGGGTTGCTGTCCGGGAGGGCGTTGAGCCGGTCCATCAGCTCGCTCAGCTGAGCCAGGGAGTATTTGCAGGAGGAAAACATCACTGTATCACTGCCCGTCCAGTCCAGCACCTGGAGCTCCAGACTTTTGTCCCCGGGATCCTTGTCCTCCACCAGCTGGACCACCAGCCGGCCGGATTGGTCCAGATAGGCCCCACCGTACCAGTCGGGGTAGGCGCCGTTGAAGTGCTCCATCAGCTTCTGGTAGTCCTCAGCCCCCACTTGGACGGGGACGTCCCCCACATAGGCCCCGCCGGGCAGGTCGCCGGTGTTGGGGGCGGGGAGGGCGCCGGTGTTGACGTACAGCTCTTTCTGGGAGAACAGTTTCAGGTCGTCCAGGTTAAAGGGGTCGTCCCCCTCGCTGTTCTCCTGCTGATGGACGAACTTCCACCAGTTGGCCCAAGTCATCTGGTAGCCGATGGACTGGTACGCGTCGATCTCCTCCTGGGTGTAGCCCGCGTCCAGCATGGCGGCAGCCAGGTCCTCGGGGGCCATGCCCATGTCCTGGTCGCTCCCCTCGCTTCCGCCGGTAGCGGTAGTGGCGTTTTGGGGGATGATTTCGGTCACGCCGTCCACCATCACATAGCTGTGGATCGGAACCTTGCTGATGAGGGGGTAATCCCTGCCCTTTCCGGCCTGATAGACGGTAAACGCCCCGACCACCAGCGCCGCGCAGGCGGCGAGGGCCCCGTATTTCCGCCAGGGGACGGGCCGCTTCTTTACCGGCTGGGCCAGCTTTTCAGACAGCGCCGCCCGGACCTGGGGGGTGGGTGTCTTCTGATTTTTAATGGTACGTTACTATTCCTTACTCATTGATATACTGTCCTTTCAGTTTCTCCCTGAGCTGTTGCAGGGCTATTGTCATCCGCATCCGGAG
>JAAWCR010000072.1 GCA_022793355.1 Lawsonibacter sp.
GGACGCCATTTTGCAGCTCATGCCCCTGGACGATTTTGTGGAGAAGCCGGTTACTATCATGAACAAGACGGAGCGGCACAAGGACCTGGAGTGCCCGGTTTGGGACGAGTTCAAGGCCATCGTGGCCAGGTACGACCCCCGCGGGGCGGACGCGGTGGACTTTCTGGACCGTTTCCCCTTCTACACGGCGGCCCAGAACGCCTACGCGGTGGTGTCCACCACCGAGACCGCGCCCTACGCCTGCGTCATCCTTCAGAAAGGCTGTCTGTAAATGAGAAATTGGAAACGAGAAGTGATCGACGGCGGTATCCGCATGCTCGAGGAAGGCATCACCATCGGCACCTGGGGCAACGTCACCATCCGGGACCCGGAGACGGGATATGTCTACCTCAGCCCCAGCGGCATGCCCTATAAGACCCTGACCGAGGACGACATTGTGGTGGTCCTCCTGGACGGCAGCCGGGTGGAGGGGACGCGCCGGTCCACCATTGAGACAGAGATGCACCTGGCAATCTACCGCGCCCGGCCCGAGTGCAACGCCATCATTCACACCCATCCCATCTACTCCACCGCCTTCTCCGCCATGGGAGAGGACATTCCCCTGATGCTGGACGAGGCGGCTCAGGTGCTGGGGGACACGGTGCGCACGGCGGACTACGCCCTGCCCGGAACCCAGGAGCTGGCGGACAACTGCGTCAAGGCCCTGGGGGACAAGGCCATGGCCTGCCTCCTGAAATCCCACGGCGCGGTGTGCCTGGGCAAGGACCTGGAGCAGGCTTTTGGCAACTCCACCGTGCTGGAGGCCACCGCCCAGGTATACAGCATCATCCGGTCCATGGGCGGACAGTTCCAGCCCATCTCCCCGGAGAACATCGCCTTCATGCAGGAGTTTGTAAAAACCAGCTACGGACAGCGGTAACAAAATGCCCCCGGCGCGTCTTGCGCCGGGGGCACTGCGTTTGGTTCAGTCCAGGAGCTGCTCCTGCCGGAGCAGGGCGGTCATAAAGCGCTCGACCGCCTGAAACAGCACGGCCTGGCCGCAGTCGTTGTCAAAAATATAGTCGTAGTGATACCGCTCCACATCGTCGTCGGCGGAGTTGCCGTATACGGCGGGGGACAGGCCGGGACGGCTGGAGCGGATAAGCAGCGTGACAGCTTTTCCATGGATGAGGCGGAGAAATTCTTCAATCTGGTCTGCCTCCCGGATGTGGACGAACAGGATGTCCGCTCCGGGGTCCGCCTGGAAGGCCTGGACCTCCCGGGTCAGGTACTGGTTGGGAAAATCGTTGTATGCGATCAGGAGCTGCTTCAGATCGGCGAGAAACCTTCTGGACTTGGTATCCTTCTCGCCCCTCCAGCCGCATTGGACGGCGATCTCCTTGACCGGCGTGATGGAGGAGATGGTTTTGGCGTAGAACAGCCTGGCGGTGAGCGCGCAGACGGTATCCTTCCCCACGCCGCCCTTGCCGTTGACGACGATGATAAGCTTGTCCCTGAGCCTGTGGCGTTTGCGGAATCCGGCCTCAAAATGCTCCATTGCGGTTTCCTCCTGAAATACGTTCTATCTCGTGACTGCGCCAGCCTACAGCAGGGCTGAGCCCATGGACGGTTCACCGGTGAACCTTTCGCCCAGGGCGTTGGCGCTGCGTTCGGTAAAAAAGGAAAAGTAGGACACACCGCCCCGCCACTTGCGCCGAAAGCAGGGCAGATGGTTCCACAGCGCCGAGGGCAGGCCCACGGCGGGCAGATACAGCGGCCCCAGCAGAAGGGACTGTATCGTATGCCCGTACTCGTGGACCAGGAGCCGCCGGGCGACCTCGCTTTGAGGGATTCTGCCGCTCCGGTCCCGGGGCGGGCGGTTTGTGATAAAGAGAAAGGGCCCTAGGGAAAGGCTGGAGAGCAGGGGGTACTGAATGACCAGAGCGCTCCGGTAGACAAAGCGCTTTCCCGTCCGGTATCGCAAAAAAACCGCCGCGCCCAGCGCCGTCTGAAGAATCCCCCAGGTGCACTGGAGCAAAAGGCAGAGCAGGATCCTGTACCTGGAAAGGTCCGTGGAGACGCGGTCCATGCCGTCCTCGTTTCCCAGCCCAAGGCCGTATTTTCTGAAATCTGAAACCAGTATAGACCATGCTGGGAAGAAAGGCAATAGATTTTAACGTGATCCCGGCTTGAATTTTCCGCCCAACATGTGGTATGCTTAACTGGAAAGACAAAAGCTTCTGCGCGGGCGAACGTCGCCCGCCGGCGCGTAGAGCACGCCGTATCGGATGAGAAACAGGTCCTTTGCGAAATCCCGGAAAGGAGGAAACGCTATGGAAAAAGCCAAGCTTGTTCGCCCCGTTTTTCCGGCGGGCCGACGGATTGTCGCCGTCAGTGATATCCACGGCAACCTCCCCTTTTTCCGGGCCCTGATGGACAAGATCGGGCTGACCCCCGACGACATCCTGATTTTACTGGGAGACCTGGTGGAGAAGGGCCGGGACAGCCTGGCCCTCCTGCGCCACGTTATGGCGCTGTCCCAAACCCACACCGTCTACCCCGTGTGCGGCAACTGCGACGGGCTGGTGCTGCGCTTTTTTGAGACGGACGAGCTGGACCGCCGGTTTTTCGCGCCCTATCTGCGCTGGCACCCTGAGTCCACCCTGCGCCAGCTGGCCCGGGAGGGGGGCTTCGACCAGGTGGAGGACCTGCCCCTCCTGCGCCGGAATCTGCGAAACGCCTTTCCCGAGGAGTGGGCCTGGCTGCGGGCCATGCCCACCATTGTGGAGACGGAGCATCTGGTTTTTGTCCACGGCGGCGTCCCCTCTCTGGAGAGAATGGAGGAGCTGGAGCGCTGGAGCTGTATGAAAAACGACAATTTTCTGGGCCAGGGCCGACGCTTTGACAAGTGGGTGGTGGTGGGCCACTGGCCGGTTACCCTCTACCGGGAGGATATTCCCTCCTCCGCCCCCATTATCGACCGGGAGCGGAAAATCATCTCGATTGACGGGGCCTGCGTGCTGAAGGTGGACGGCCAGCTCAATGCCCTCATGCTCCCCTCGGAGGAATCGGAGGACTTTGCCTGGACCGCCTGGGACGGCCTGCCGGAGGCCCGGGCGCTGGACGGGCAGCCGGCCAGTGAACATTCCCTCAACATCCGCTGGGGACGGTCGGCCCTGGAGCTGCTGGAGGAGGGGGAGGAGTTGTCCTTGTGCCGCCACCTGGAGACAGGGCGGCAGATATACATCCTCAACGCCTATCTGCGCCGGGACCCGGAGAAGGGCCTGTGGTGCGAGGACTCCACCGACTACTGCCTGCCTGTGGAGGCGGGGGAGGTGCTGACGGTGGTGCGGAGGACGAAAACCGGCGCCCTGTGCAAGAAAAATGGGGTCACCGGCTGGTATTTTGGACGGCTTTCGGAAAATTTGATGTAAAAGATTTCCGGTTTTCTTTACCGGGCGGCTTCTTTATGGTATACTAATCCCGATTGAACATACATGGCCGAAGCTCTGGCCGGGGGGCCGTTCCCTGCGGACGGCGGCTGATTGTGAAATTTGCGACAGGAGGGCCAAAAATGGATTTACGTGAAGAAATGGTGAGCAGTGAGACGATTTTCCAAGGGAAAATCATCAAGGTGACCCTGGACCAGGTCAGGCTGCCCAACGGCTCGGTGGCGTCCCGCGAGGTGGTGTACCACCCTGGCGGGGTGGCGGTACTGGCACTGGACGAGGATAAGACGGTATATCTAGTAAAGCAGTACCGCTATCCGATTCAGCAGATGCTGCTGGAGCTGCCCGCCGGCAAGCTGGACCACGGCGCGGAGGAGAATGTGCTGCTGGGGGCGCAGCGGGAGCTGAGCGAGGAGACCGGCCTGGAGGCGGCCAAGTGGACCTATTTGGGCCATACCCTGGCCTCCCCCGGCTTCTGTGACGAAGCGCTGCACATGTATCTGGCTCAGGACCTGACCCGAAAGGGGCAGCACCTGGACGAGGATGAATTTTTGGATGTGGTCACCATGCCCTTTGACGAGCTGGTCAAGCAGGTCATGGACGGCACGGTCACCGACGGCAAGACGGTGTCCACCACCCTGAAGGTCAAGGTCCTTCTGGGCCTGTGAGCGAAAAAAGGAGGAGGTCGAGCGATGGGAAAGACCGTCTTGATTGTTGAGGACGAACAGAGCATTGTGGACATTCTGTCCTTTAACCTGACGAAGGAGGGCTACGATACCCTGGAGGCCTTGGACGGCCCCACGGGCCTGCAGCTGGCCCTGGAGCAGAATCCGGATCTGGTTTTGCTGGATCTGATGCTGCCCGGGATGAGCGGCTTTGACGTGTGCAAGGAAATCCGGGCGGCGGGCAGCGCCGTACCAATCGTTATGCTCACCGCCCGGGAGGAGGAGGACGACAAGGTGCTGGGTTTGGAGCTGGGAGCCGACGACTACATCACCAAGCCCTTTAAAAACCGGGAGCTGATGGCCAGGGTGAAGGCCAATATCCGCCGGGTGTCCATGGCGCCCTCCGCCCCCGTCCCGGAACCGGAGGCGGAGCCCCCCCTGGGCCGGCGAGTGCGGGTGGACGAGGAGCGGGCCACCATCTTCAAGGACAGCACGCCCCTGGAGCTGACCCAGCGGGAGTATGACCTGATCCGGTTCCTGGCCGCCCGCCCGGGAAAAATCTTCTCCCGTGAGGCCCTGATGGAACACGTCTGGAACTACGAGGGCTATGTGGGCGACGTCCGGGCGGTAGACGTGGCCGTCCGCCGCCTGCGGGAGAAGCTTGAGGACGACCCAGCCAACCCCGTGTTCATCAAGACCAAGCGGGGCATGGGGTACTATTTCGGGGAGTAGTCCCCGTTCCGCCCGCAGGCGGGGAGGGCTCCTGCGGAAAGGATCCTTTTGATGCACAAACGATAGGGGAAAGGGGGAACCCGCTATGCTCCGCAGCCTGCATATGAAGCTGGTCATGATTATGGTCCTGCTTATCCTGTCTCTGATGATGGTTGTGGGGGCCTTTCTCATTAACTCCGTGACCGCCTTTTACCTGGAGGACTTCTACAGCCAGATGGGGGAGGTGTTTCAGGAGCCCTCCCTCTACCACGACCTTACCACCCCCTCCGGGGAGGAGGAAAACGGGGCGGAGCAGCTGGCTTTGGTGCTGGAGGCCTACGCCGGCGAGCTGGGGGTGGACAACCGCAACCGCAAGCTGTACATTCTGGACGGAAACGGCGTGTGCCGGGTTTCCCCTGACGGGGAGGAGGTGCAGCTGGAATATACGGAAAACCTGTTGTTCGCCATGACCACCGGGCTGGAGACCAACGAGGTGGGGGACGAGAGCAACCTGGCGGCGGACTACATGGACGTGGCCGTGCCCATCCACCGGGGCGGGCAGGAGTATATCATCTATATTCTGGACAATAAGGCCACCTCCAACGATTTAACCAACCAGATGCTGGTCCTTATCATCGAGTCGCTGGTATTCGGCCTGATTATCTCCATCCTACTCTCCTTCCTGCTGTCCAAAACCATGATTACCCCCATCCAGAGCCTGACCGAGGGGGCCATGCGGGTGGCGGAGCGGGATTTTTCCCGAAAGATTGAGGTGTCCTCCCAGGACGAGATCGGCGTGCTCACCGACACCTTTAACGACATGGCCGGCCAGCTCCAGGATACCCTGCGCCAGGTGGAGAACGAGCGCAACAAGCTGGATACCCTCTTTCTCCACATGACCGACGGGGTGGTGGCCTTTTCCCGGGCGGGCCGGGTGATCCACTCCAACCCCGCCGCCGCCCGGATGCTCCGCCGTCGGATCGGGGAGGAGACCACCTATGAGGAGCTCTTCGGCAACACGGCCGCCCTGGAACAGGTGCTCAGCGCCCCCGACCATCTGGAGGGGGATCTTCCGGTGCGGGACCGCTATCTGGAGCTGCTGATGGCCCCCTTCGACCGGGGACGGGAGGGAGGCGGCGCCCTGGTGGTCATTCATGACGTCACCGAGCAGCGCAAAAACGAGGAGATGCGCCGGGAGTTCGTAGCCAATGTATCCCACGAGCTTCGCACCCCCTTAACCAACATCCGTTCCTACGCCGAGACCCTCACCGACAACGCCGGGGACCTGCCCCCGGATATGGAGAAGAAATTTTTGGGGGTCATCCTCAATGAGAGCGACCGCATGACCCACATTGTTCAGGACCTGCTCACCCTGTCCCGTTTTGACTCGGAGCGGGGGGAGTTGAAGCTCACCCGCTTCTCCTTTGAGGACGCGGTGCAGGACATGTACAACGCCGTCTATATGGAGGCTCAGAAGCACAGCCACGCCCTCACCTTGGAGCTGGAGCCCGGTATGCCCGAGATTCTGGCCGACCGGGAGCGGATTCTTCAGGTGATGATGAATATCGTATCAAATTCCATCAAATACACCCCGGATGGGGGACATATCGACATTTACGCCGGCCGGAAGCAGAACCGGGTGTGGATGATTGTGAACGACGACGGCATCGGCATTCCGGAGGAGGACCGCCCCCGGATTTTCGAGCGCTTCTACCGGGTGGACAAGGCCCGTTCCCGGCAGTCCGGGGGCACAGGCCTGGGGCTGTCCATAGCCAAAGAGATTGTGGAGCGCCACCAGGGGCGCATCACCCTGCTGCGCAAGGAGGGCCCCGGCCTAGCCATCCGCCTGGAGCTGAATATCGAGGGGCCGGGTGATGGAAATGAGTAAAAAGCGCCGGGCCATCGAGCTGCTGAAGGACGCGCTTATCCTGGTGCTCAGCTGTTCGGCCGTCTGGCTGGCCTTTCGGACCCCGCTGTCCGCCCCCATGCGGGAACTGTTCCGGGAGGAGGGGGCCCAGGCCGCGCCCGGCGCGGGACAGGGGGACAGCCGGGGGACAGGCGCGCTGCCCATGGCGATGGTGGTCAACGTGCCCGGCTCCGAGCAGGTGCCGGAGGGGGCTGAGGGGACGCGATGCGGCCTGCAATACGACCAGGCGGCCTGTCAGGAGCTGTTTCGGCGGGTGGCGGGCCCTCTGGTGGAGACCCTGTCCAGTGCCGGAGCGCCTGAGCGGATCAGCCGGCGGCAGTGGGAGGAGACCCTCACCTCCGGCCTGGGCGTATACCTGGATTTTCAGGGGGAAATTCCTCTGTCCGTGCTGGTAGGCTGGCTGTCCGGGGAGGAGATCCATTTGGAGGCCCCGGTGCGGCGCATGGCCCTTACAATGTGGGAGGGCGGACTGGACGTCTCCTACCGGGACGAGGGCAGCGGCAGCTACTACCGTTGCCGCTCCCAGGTGGCAGGCTCCTTCTCCTTGGCGGAGGCCTTGTCCGGACTGACGGACAACGGGGCCTTTTTTGCCTTTGAGTCCAGCCTGTACCAGGACCTGGACCCAGATACGCTGTTTCTGCCCGATGCCCCCGCGCCGGCGGTGTATACCTCGTCCGACCCTGTGAACGGGGGCCAGGGAGCGCTGGAGGCACTGGTGCGTGATTTGGGCTTTTCCCTTAATTCCACCAGCTTCTACTCCACCGACGAGCAGGTGGCCCGCAGCGGGGACGACAGCGTGCGCCTGTCTGACCGGGGTGTGGCCCAGTACGAGGGGGGAAACCTGTTCCCCGTTCTGCGCCAGGGGGGAGCGGGAGAACTGTTTGACCGGGTGGAGACCTGCCGTCAGTTGGCTCTGTCCGCCCTGGGGCCCCGGTGCGGGGAGGCGCGGCTCTACCTGACTTCGGTAGAGGAGACCCCAGAAGGTTGGGAAATCAGCTTCGGATACAGCCTGAACGGCATCCCTGTCCTGACAGAGCCGGGCTACGCCGCCCGCTTCCTGGTGAGAGAGGGGCGGATTGACCAGTTTTCCCTGTATCTGCGCAGCTACACCGCCTCCGAAGACAGCTGCCTGGTGCTGCCTCCC
>JAAWCR010000073.1 GCA_022793355.1 Lawsonibacter sp.
CCGTTCAGGGCCAGCTCCAGGCCCTTCCGGCCGTCCAGCGCCTTTTCCACCTCGTAGCCCTCGTACTTCAGCTCCATCTCCACCATCCGGGCCAGTTTTTCTTCGTCCTCAACCAGCAGAATCCGTTCCGCCATTTCCTTCACCTCATCCTTGATCTACTTCTCGTCGGAGTTCCAATCGTGCTTCAGCTCATCCATCACCCTGTGGCCCAGGTCGGCGGCGGTGTCGGCCACAGAGCCCATCATGCTGTTCAAGTCCTCACGCTCCAGGTCAGGACCGGAAAAGCGGTAGCGAAACCCCAGGAAGAGACCCAGTATCAGAACCGGGATGGTAACGTAGGGGACGCAGCACAGCAGCAGAAGCAGAATCAGCACCGGCAGGGCGGTAATGGGCTGGCCCTTGCGCCAGATCTCCAGCTCGTTGTCAATCAGCCAGCGGCGCAGGGTGTGGAAGAACCATTTCGCCCCCTTCTTATCGGCGTGGGGCGGTTTGCCGGCCCCCTTCTCCCTTTTCTCGCGGCGGGCCGGCAGCGGAACGGGGGGCGGATCGGCGGGAGAGGAAGGGGGAGGCGTCTCGCTCTTGGTGGAGTAGTAGGCGTTTTCCTGGCGGGGGATGGCCCCCTTCTCCTCAAGGTAGATGAGCGCGTCCAGCATGTTGCCACCGCTGTATTCCAGGGCCTCCTTGGCCTGGGCATAGGTGACATTGGCTTTTTCCTTCAAGCGTTCCGCCATTTCCAGTGTAATTTCCATAAATAACGGCTCCTTTCCCTTGGGCCATAGTTTTTTACCTTGTCAGTGTAACACGGCCGGCTTGAAAGACCGTTTAGCTTTCATTAAGATTTTCTTAAAATTACGTCTTTGCTCTTGATTTTTGTAAATTGTACCATGAGGCCGGGCGTTTGTCAAAAAGAAAGGTGGGCGCGGTCCGTCGGGGCCATTGCATTTCAGGCGGGAATCCGTTACAATAAAGAGACGCGCCGGGCCTAAAGCGGCGCACAATTCAAAAGAGGTGAGGTACCCCATGAATCTGAAAGAGGTCAGTGAACTGCGCCGCCGCTGGCGGCCGGAGAAAAACGCGGTCAGCCATATTTACGGCTGTTTTGTCAACGCCAACCGGGAAATTGTCGCCGATTTGGACGAATCCCTGGGCCGCATGCCCCAGGAGGAGGCGGAGCGGTATCTGGGCCTTTTGAAAAAGGTCCTGTCCGGGACGCTGGGCAAAAACCTGATTGATATCGTATTTTCCACCCAACAGGTGATGGACAGTGAGGAACACCGCCTGCTGACCGGCCTGCGCTCCAGCGAGCTGAAGGACAAAACCGTCCGGCAGGCCTTTTACCAGAAGGTCATTGAGCACCTGGAAATGGAGGGGGACAGCTATCTGCTTCTGCTGGCCCACGATACGTATGACGTGCCCCGCCGGGGGAGAGACGGAGAGGAACAGGAGGATGCCTCCGAAGAGGTATTTTCCTACTTTTTATGTTGCGTCTGCCCG
Source organism: Lawsonibacter sp. (assembly GCA_022793355.1). Classification (GTDB taxonomy): domain Bacteria; phylum Bacillota; class Clostridia; order Oscillospirales; family Oscillospiraceae; genus Lawsonibacter. The sequence goes on from JAAWCR010000073.1 coordinate 1,495, forward strand.
CTGAAGCTGGGCAAGCCGGAGCTGAACTACTACCCTGGGGACAACGAGTTCCACTGCGCCGTCAGCCAGACCGTGGCGCCCCCGGAGCTGGGCTTTCTGTTTCCTACCTTTGACGACCGGGCCGCCAACATTTACAACGCCCTGTTCTACTCCCGCAAGCCGGAGGAGCTCCACCAGGAATTTATCGACGCCGTGTTTCACACGGCCCCCCCCATGTCCGCTGTGGAGCAGAGGGAGACCTTTCAGAGCGTGCTGGCGGAGGCGCTGGAGGAGGACTTCAATGTGGAGGTGGCCCAAGGGGTTCACGAGCAGCTCACCGACCGGATTGTCCAGCACAAGGAGAGCCGGGACCCGGAGCCCCTGGCCCTGTCGGCCCGGGAGGTGGGCATCATTCTCCAGGACTGCGGGGTGGTCCAGGAGCGGGTGGAGGAATTTCAGAAGCGGTGCGAGGAGCAGTTCGGCCCAGGAGCCGCGCTGAGCCCGGCCAACCTCATCGACGCGGGACGGTTTGAGCTCAAAACCGCCCAGGCCACCGTGTCCGTCACGCCGGAGAACAGCTATCTGGTGGAGACCCGGATCATCGACGGGAAAAAGTACATCCTGGTGCCGGCCGAGGAGGCCGTGGAGGTCAACGGGCTTGCCGTCCGGTTTGCGGCGGAGTAAAGGACGGGGGAGGGACATGCTGTGTTAAAGCTTTTACTGGGCCGGGCCGGGGCGGGAAAGACCACCGCAGTGCTGAACCGCCTGTGTCAGAGGGGGCAGGAGCGCCCTCAGGTGCTTTTGGTTCCGGAGCAGCAGTCCCATGAGACGGAGCGGGCCCTATGTGCCGTGGGTGGTCCCCAGGCCAGCCTGTACGCTGAGGTGCTGTCTTTTTCCCGCCTGGCCAACCGGGTCTTTCAGGCCGCCGGAGGGCTGGGGGAGGAGGAACTGGACGGTGGGGGCCGACTGCTGCTCATGTACCGGGCGGCGCGGAACGTCGCACCCAGCCTGACGGTCTACGCCCGCCCCTCTAAGCGGCCCGCCTTTCTCACCTCCCTGCTGGCTACGGCGGACGAGCTGAAAAGCTGCTGCGTCCCGCCCCAGGCCCTGGTGCAGGCGGGAAGGGACTCCCCAGGGCTGGAAGGAGACAAGCTGCGGGACCTGGGGCTGATTTTCGGGGAGTACGACGCCCTCACGGCCCAGACCGCCCTGGACCCCAGAGACCGGCTCACCCGGGCCGCAGACAAGCTGCGGGAGTGCGGCTGGGCCAGAGGCAAGGACATCTGGCTGGACGGCTTCACCGACTTCACCCCCCAACAGGGGGAGCTGCTGCGCATCCTCATGGCCCAGGGCAACTCGATGACGGTCACTCTCACCTGTGACCACCTGGAGGAGGACGAGGGGGGGACCGGCATCTTTTCCCCCGCCCGCCGGACAGCGGCCATGCTCCTCCGGCTGGCCGGGAAGGAGCGGATGGACTGCGAGGCGGAGCATCTGGCCGTCCCCTGTACGGGAAAGGCGGAGCCGCTGGTTTATCTGGAAAAGAACCTCTTTGCCGGGGACAATCCCGCTTCCATACCGGGCGGGGGGGCGGTCGAGCTGTTTCAGGCCTCTACCCTGCGGGGGGAGGTGGAGTGGGCCGCCGCCCGCTGCCTTCAGCTGGTGCGGGAGGGCCGCTGCCGCTTCCGGGATATCGGCTTGGCTGCCCGCTGTTATGGCGATTACCGGGATTTGGTGGAGTCGGTGTTCGGGCGGTACGGGGTGCCGGTGTTTTCCTCCGCCATGACGGATATTTTGGAGAAACCGGTGCTGGCCCTGGTCACCGCCGCCCTGGACACGGTGGCCAACGGCTACCGCTATGACGACGTGTTCCGCTACCTGAAAACCGGCCTCACCGACCTGCCCCAGGAGGAAGTTGATCTGCTGGAGAACTATGTTCTGAAATGGGATGTGAAGGGGGGACGCTGGACGCAGAGCAAGGAATGGTCCTGGCATCCAAAGGGCTACGGTCTGAAGTGGAAGCCGGAGGACCGAGCGCTTCTGGCCCGGGTGGACGCCGCCCGGCGGCAGGTGGCCGCCCCCCTGGAGACGCTGCGGAAAAATAAGGACTGTACAGGGCGGGGCCAGGCCGCTACCCTCTACACCTTTTTGGAGGAGATTGGTCTGCCGGACCGGCTGGAGGACCGGGTGAACCTTCTCCACGACCGGGGTCAGCCCGCCCTGGCGGAGGAGTACCGGCAGCTGTGGGACATCCTCTGCGGTGGCCTGGAGCAGTGTGCCCGGCTGCTGGGGGAGGCCCCCATGGAGCTGGAGGAATTTGCCCTGCTGTTCCGGCTGGTGCTGTCTCAGTACGATGTGGGCACCATTCCCGTCTCCCTGGACCGGGTGACGGCGGGGGAGACCACCCGGCAGACTGGCCACAGGGTCAAGGTCCTCTTCCTTCTGGGGGCGGACGACGGGGCCCTGCCCCAGGTGGGTACGCCTCCCGGACTGCTCTCTGACGACGACCGTTCCCTGCTGGCCTCCTACGGCCTGGAGCTGGCGCAGTCTCAGCGGGAGCTGCTCTACCGGGAGATGACCACCATCTATCAGATCTGTGCCCGGCCCAGCGAGAAGCTGGCTGTCTCCTGGCCCGCCCAGGGGTCCGGGGGAGAGGAGTGCCGGCCCAGCTTTCTGGTGGGACGGCTGCGGCTGTTGTTCTCCGACGCGGTTCCGGTTCGGGAGGAGGCCCTTAACGGCTCCTTCCGCCTAGAGGCCCCTCTGCCCGCCCTGGAGCAGGCGGGGCGGGACCGGAGTGCCCGCCGGGCTCTGGAGCAGCTGCCCGGCTTTCAGAGCCAGGCGGCCCGGCTGGACCAGGCCTCCGCCTGGGAACGGGGCAGCCTCTCCCGCCGGGCAGTGGAGCGGCTCTATGGGCGGCGCGTGCCCATGTCCGCCTCCCGGATGGACAAATACAAATCCTGCCACTTCTCCTACTTCATGCGCTACGGTCTGGAGGCGGAGCCTCGAAAACCGGCGGGCTTTACAGCTCCCGAGTACGGCACCTTTGTCCACTATATTCTGGAGCATGTGATCCGGGACGAGCTCTTTGCCCAAACCGCCATCCCCGGCATGGAGGACGGGGAGGCCAGAAAGAAAAGGCTGAAGCGGCTGACCAGGCAGGCGGTGGACCGCTACGTGGCGGAGGAGCTGGGGGGATTGGAGGGGCAGAGCGCCCGGTTTCGGTATCTGTTCCGCCGTCTGCTCCGGTCGGTTCAGGCGGTGGTGGATAACGTGGCCGAGGAGCTGCTGCACTCCAAATTCAAGCCCATATCCTTTGAACTGGGCTTTGGACAGGGCAAGACAGACGGCGGGGAAATTTCGCTGCCGCCGGTTGAGCTGACCTGTCATGGCGTTACAATCAGTGTGACCGGCTTTGTGGACCGGGTGGACGGCTGGGTGGACAACGGCAGGCTCAATCTGCGGGTGGTGGACTACAAGACGGGAAGAAAGACCTTTGACCTTACCGAGGTGTGGAACGGCTTGGGGCTGCAAATGCTGCTTTACCTCTTCGCCCTGGAGGAGCGGGGACAGGAGCTCTACGGCCTGCCGGTGGAGGGGGCTGGGGTGCTCTACCTCCCCGCCCGGGAGGCCGTCATTCAGGGCAGCCGGTCCATGAGCGACGAGGAGCTGAAAAAAAAGGTGGACAAGGAGCTGACCCGCAGCGGTCTTGTGCTGGACGACCGCCGGGTGCTGGACGCCATGGAGGCCCAAGGGACGGGGGGATACCGCTTTTTGCCCCTGAAGGTGAGCCGGTCCACCGGGAAGATTACCGGGGAGGCCCTGGCCTCCGCCGAACAGCTGGGCAAGCTGGGCAGGCATGTCCAACGGGTGCTGGAGGACATCTGCCAGGAGCTGGCCGGAGGGAATATCGCTGCCGACCCCTTCTGGCGGGGACCGGACAAAAACGCCTGCCGCTTCTGCGACTACGCCGCCGCCTGTCACTTCGAGCCGGGCCGGGGGGGCGACTGCAAACGCTGGCTGGCCAGCGTGGACGCCCAGGAGTTCTGGGAGCAGATTGACCAAGAGTAGGAGGCGCGCAATGAAGATTCAATTGAATTACACGGTAGCCGGGCAGGGGTTTCCTCTGGTACTGCTCCACGGCAATGGGGAGGACCACACCTATTTTAAGCGCCAGATGGAGCCCTTTGGAGCGCGGTATCAGGTGCTGGCCCTGGACACCCGGGGTCACGGCCAGTCCCCCAGAGGGACGGCCCCCTTTACCCTGGAACAGTTCGCCCAGGACCTGAAAGGCTTTCTGGACAGCCGGGAGATTGGGCGCTGTCATCTGCTTGGCTTCTCCGATGGGGCCAACATCGCCCTGCTCTTCGCCTTACAATATCCGGAATATGTGGATAAGCTTATCCTCAACGGGGCGGACCTGTTCCCTTCGGGGGTGAAGCTGTCCACGCAGATTCCCATCGTTTTGGGCTGGGGGCTGCTCCAGGGGATCCGCCGCTTTGACAAAAAGGCCCAACGCAAGTGGGAGCTGCTGGACCTGATGACCACCCAGCCCCATATCAGGACGGAGCGGCTGTCCGCCCTGACCATGCCTACCTTGGTTGTGGCGGGGGAGCGAGACATGATTCGGGAGAAGCATACCCGGCTGATTGCCAGATCCATTCCCGGCAGCACGTTGGCAATCCTGCCCGGGGACCACTTTGTGGCCCGGCGGAACTGGCAGGCGTTTAACCCGATAGTTTTGAAATTTTTAGAGGAATAACGAGGTATTGAGAGTGGAAAACAGCAAAAATATTCTTATTATTGGCGATATGCCCGGATATGGAAAGATGGGGCTGGCGGGTATACTGCCCATTTTGTCCAACCTGGGGCACAGCGTTTACAACCTGCCCACCGCCCTGGTGTCCAACAACTTTGACTACGGAACCTTTTCCGTGCTGGACACCACCGGCTATATGCGGGAGACGATTCAGGTGTGGCAGGCCCTGGGCTTTCAGTTTGACTGCGTGACCACCGGCTTTCTGACCTCGTCCGACCAGGTAGGGCTGCTGCGGGACTTCATCGAAGGGCAGAGGAAAGAGGGCTTTCTGGTGGTCACTGACCCCATTATGGGGGACGGAGGCAAGCTGTACAACGGATCTACCCAGGAGACAGTGGACAATATGCGCCACTTCGTTGGCGTGGCGGACGTTATCGTCCCCAATCTGACAGAAGGGGAGTTTCTCACCGGCCGGCACATAGGGCGGGAGACCCTGACGGGGGAGGAGGCCCGGGAAATGCTGGAGGGTCTGCGGGCCCTGGGCCCCAAGTC
>JAAWCR010000074.1 GCA_022793355.1 Lawsonibacter sp.
AGAGACCGCCAGCACCTCCGCTTACATCAACTCCGACTGGCGGACCATGGTTCCGGCGGAGACCGCCAAGGCCCTGGGGGTGGACTACTCTGTTCAGGGGAACAGCGTCACCTTTACCGCCGGCAGCGTCTCTCAGACCTACACCGTAGGCGAGGCCGCCGGTGACACGGTTCCCGCCATGGTGAACGGAACGATTTACGTCCCCTTCTATCACCTGGCCGAGGCGTTTGGCTATCAGGTGGGCTGGGACAGGGCCACGGGAAGCGCCTCTGCCACCGGCGCGGTCCCTGTGGTCAGCAGCGCCAGAGATTTGGACTCCATTACCACGCTGGACTATGACTGGAGCCAGGCGGCCCAGCTGCCCCTTACCGGCTGGTTTACCAAGCGCTTTGAGGGAGGCCGTCAGGCCACCGTGTATATTGCGGAAGAGGCGTCGATCCGCAGCTACTTTACCATTGTGGCCGTTCCGGACGGTGTGGACACCCAAAAGTTCCTGGAGGATGAGGGCTGGATTGACTTGATGGACAAGAAGGGCGAGGGCCTGTTCGTTCTGGAGCCCGGCACGAATGGCTGGGGTTCCGCTGAACAGGAGGCCAGCTATGTGAGCGAGGCTATCGGCTTTGTTCGCAGCGGCAACAACAGCTCCCGGGTCAATGTGTTCTCCACCTTCGGCGAATTTTACGTTGTGGGCTATGGGGCCGGCGCCGCTCCCCTGGAGGCCTGGGTGGCCGCCAACCCCATTTTCGTCATCAGTCAGGCCTATGTGGGCGGCCAGAGCGCCGGCCAGGCCGCGCTGAGCAGCGCTGGGGCTGCCGTGTACGACGGCAAAAACACCAGTGGTTATGATCCCGGCTTCGCCGATAACGCCGCCTTCCTGGAAACCCTGCAAATGGCTGGTATGAAACAGATCGCCCGCAAAGACGTCCCGGTTCCCACCTGGCTGGCAAATTACAGCGGCAGTCAGGACTACTGGACAGCGGCAAATGACTGCGTTTCTGCGGCGGATGCCAACGGCGTTTACCATCAGAGGAAGGATTCCGACGCAATCCAGACCGCTTTTGCCAACGCCCAGCTTCCCGCCAGCGCCCAGTACGGCATCGCGCAGGTAAAGGTTACCAACAGTGAGCCCGGCGCGGAGGACATTTATTCCTTCCTGTCCGCTTACACCCGCTACGACAACACTTTCGCCTACAGCAATGCGCTCACCTACCGTCTGGACTACACCTCGGCCCGTGTGGCTGCCCAGCAGAAGGCCAAGGACGGCAGCGTGAAAGAGACCTTGAGCAACGGAACCCAGATTCTCGGCACGGCGGATACCAAGATCGCCGGTCATGGCACCGTGCAGGTGGGCGTGATTGCCTTCAGCGACAACAGCGGCGACGGCAAGTGGGACCCCCGAGAGTATATTCTCTACATTCCGGATGGTTTTGCGGGCAAAGAGCTGCCTGTCCTGCTCATCTATCCCGGTAACTCACAGACCGATTCCATCTTTATGGACTCTACTCTTTGGTGGCAGATAGCCGAGCAGAAGGGTGTGGCCCTGGCCTTTGTCTGCGAGACATACAGCGCCAGCCCGTCCAGCGTCTCCCATGCGGACTCTGACCTGTTCTATCACTCTCTGATTACCATTCTCCGGGAGAAGATTGACGGCAAATACGCCGACTTGGACTTTACCCGCGTTTATGGCACCGGACAGTCCGCCGGCTCCATGGCGACCCAGGGCTTTGCGCGTACGAACCCCGAGTTCTTTGCTGCGGTTGCTTCCACCTCCGGTCTGTCCCGGCCTGTTGAGGGCGAAGCGATGGCGGAGGGTGTTGGAGGTTCTATCCCCGACTGCGTCATCGTCGGGCAGAGCGATCTGGCGAATCTGCTTCCCAATTTGTGGGAATCTGAGACCTCTCAGGAGTGGCTCAGCTACCTGTTCGAGGTAAATAAAATGACCAACGCCGAACTGGGAAGCATCGACGACGACCACGAGTTTGTGAACCAGCGCACTAATGTTTACACCTGGGAAAACGACGACGGCATCCCTGTCGTCAAGTACGGATTTACCTTCCTGCGCGCCCACAATTGCAGCCCCTATGAGATGCCCATTCTGTGGGACTTCCTGGAGCACTTCAGCTTTGAAAAGTCCGAGGATGGTACAATCACCCGCTATTACAGTGCATCTGCCTTCCAGTCTGACGACGCGGTAGTGATTCCCTGATACTCTGCCACAACAGCAAAGAGGGAGCCCTGACGAAAGGGCTCCCTCTCTTTTATGCCTTGCGAAGAATTCCCATAGGGGTGCACTCCTCGCCCTGGCCCAGGGGGTTGTCCCCCAGCGCCCGGGCCAGCCAGTTCAGAGTGGGTTGCTTCTCGGAGAAGCCCAGGATATTGGCTCCCAGGTCGTTGATGTCTACAATGGCGACCGGATAACCAAGCGCCTGAGCCAGGCGCTTGGATGATCCCATGGGATCATCCGGCGTCAGTACGACATAGTGGTCATAGGGCGGGATGGTGCCCTCGGTGGGGCCGTCGATGCCCCGGGCCTTAGGTCCGGCCACGTTGTAAAACCAGCCCCGCTTGCCCAAAAGTTTTCCAAGGACGGAGCAGAAGGCGGCGAACAGGATGCGGGGGGTGCCACACTCCCGCAGGGCCATTTCCATGGTCTCTGGAATGCCTAGGCCGATGCCGGCGGGGGTCTTGGTGACGTAACGGCTCAGGGTAATTGCCAGTTTCCGAGGGTGTATGTCCTCCATGGGAATTGCCCGGCTCTGGGTGCAGGCCACCGCCTTTTCCGAGATGAACAGAATATCCCCCGCCTGCATCTTGTCCTTGGGGTACTTCCTCACCACGTCCACCATGTCGTCATCCTTGGTGATAAGGTGAGTTTTGACCGGAATACGCAGATAATCCACACCGTCCACGGTACGGACCAGCTTTTTGCCGGGGTTGGCGCTGTAATTCATTTCCTCGCTCATGAGGCAGGACTCCTCTCGTTGGTGCGTTATTTCAATTGCTGTTGCGCAGTGGCCGTTGGCCGCTGCGGCCCGCTGTTTTGGTTGACGGAATTGCCTTGGACGGCGCACCGGAGTTGGAGCGCCCCGCAAAAAGACCGGTGGTTATTATACCACGATTCCCCGGCAGATTCTACCCGTTTCCCAAATTTAATAATTCTCCCTCGAGAAATCCTTCCCCGACGCTAGTAACGGATATCTGCCGCAGTTGGTTGTGCAGATTTTCCTGGCTCCGGACCCGGACCTCGCAGTATCGGGTAGTGTGGCCCCGCCACAGGCCATCCCGCTCCTCCTCGAACAGAACCTCCACCTTGTCCCACTGTTCCAGGTAGCGCCGTTCCATCCGGGCCGCGATTTCGGCAGCCCGGCGGGCCCGCTCCTCCTTGACGGCTTTGGGCACGTGGCCAGGCATAGCCGCCGCCGGGGTGCCGGGGCGGCGGGAGTAGGGGAAGATGTGCATGGCGGCAAAGGCGCACCGCTGAATGAAATCCAGGGACTGGGCAAACTCCTCCTCAGTCTCGCCGGGAAAGCCCGCAATCATGTCGGTGGTAATGGCGGGGGCCTGGAAGTGCTTTCGCAAAAGCTCCACGCTCTCCATAAAACGGGCGGTGTCGTACTTCCGGTTCATCCGCCGCAAGGTGGCATCGCAGCCGCTCTGCATGGACAGATGGAAGTGGGGGCAGAGATTTTCCAGCTGCGCGGCCCGGCGGCAAAACTCATCGGTGATGGTCCGGGGCTCCAGCGAACCCAGCCGGACCCGGCAGCCGGCGGCGGAGCAGACGGCCTCGATTAGGTCGATGAGGGAGGTTCCATCCCGAAGGTCCCGGCCCCAGGAGGAGATCTCGATACCGGTGAGCACCAGTTCCTTGTAGCCCTCCGCCGCAAGCTTCACCGCCTGAGTGGCGGCGTCCCGCAGAGGCAGGGAACGGACCGGGCCCCGGGCGTAGGGGATGATACAGTAGGAACAGAAGTTGACGCACCCGTCCTCCACCTTGAGCATGGCCCGGGTGCGGCCCTCCAGTCCCCCGGCAGGGAGGGCCTCAAAGGCCCGCCGCTTCATGGCGTCATCCAAGGCGGTGATTTTCTCCTGGCGCTCCTCATAGGCACGCTCCACCAGCTCCACAAATCCTAAACGGTCTCCGGTGCCCGCCACCAGGTCCACAGGCAGATCCTTTATGTCCGACCGGTGGGTCTGGGGGTAGCAGCCGCACAGGGCCACCACCGCTGACCGGGCCCGCTTTCGGGCCTGACGCACCGTCTGCCGGGACTTCTTGTCGCTTACCGCCGTAACGGTACAGGAATTGATGACGTACACGTCCGCCTCTCCCTCGAAGGGGACCAGGGTGTGCCCCCGCTGGGTGAACAGCGTTTCCAGCGCCTGGGTCTCATACTGGTTGACTTTGCAGCCCAGGGTATAGAAGGCGATTCTCATGCGCCGTGCTCGGGAATTACGGCGAAGTAGGTCAGGTCCTCCTGGCCGTCGTTGATGAGGCTGTGCTCATGGCCCTTGGGGCAGTAGTGGACCGAACCGGCGGACACCGCCTCGTATTCCCCGTCGCACAGCACCTTGCCCATACCGGACAGGATGCAGATAACCTCGCTGTTGGTCTCGTGGGTGTGCAGGCCGATGGTGCAGCC